>JBAZLE010000001.1:0-64218 GCA_041650455.1 Thermoplasmatota archaeon
ACGATACGCACCTGATCGGCCGCCATACGATTATGGTCTATGTTATTACCGAATCCGGACAAATAGCCAGAGACCAAATGGATGTTTACTGTTTCACTCTCTCCCACTCATATTTCCCGTGGTTAGGACCCCTTATCTACTACTTTTTTTACTCCTTGAAAATCCTGATGTTTCCACGAGCGGAGAAGTTACGCGTCACTTTATTATACCAGATACTGGCAGACATCTGGTGAGTATTGATGCAACGACGGATTGCGTTTGGAATTGAAAGATATCGACTCGCCGTTCGTGTGATACCTTGTAAGATTTCCCCTTGGGACATTTGCTTCGGTAGGTAGACGACGTGTCCCACATCATATTTAGACCAATCTTTAGTGAGGATACGTCCCTGGCCTTCGAATTCCTCATAGATATTCGTTCCAGGGTACGGTGTGAGGATGTTGAATTGTGCGCAATCAAGGTCCCATTGGCAGGCTGTCTGGTAGGTTTTGTCGAAGACCTCTGGCGTGTCAGTGTCAAAGCCAAACATGAACAAACCTGTGACCATCATCCCGTGATCTCTGACTTTTTTTATGGCAGTTGGATAGTCCTTGACCTTGTTTGTTCCTTTTTTCATACTGTCGATTGTTTCTTGTGAGAGGGATTCGATGCCGACGAACCATCGGACGCATCCTGCATCGGCCGCGATTCGAAGGAGGTCATCGTCCTTGGCAAGCCTATTAATGTTCCCATAACATTCGAACTGTTTCCCAAGTGGCTTCATTGCATTGAAAAAGTTCTTCGAGTAGGTCGGGTTAATCGTAAGGGAGGAGTCAATAAAATGGAGCAACTTGTTAGGGAGCGTGGTTATCTCATCGACAACTGCATTAATCTTTCTGGGGCGGAAATGGACACCTTCGACGACGTGTTGGCAGCAGAACCAGCAGTGGGTTGGACATCCGCGGGTGGCTTGAATGGAGGCAGGGCCATAGGCTCGCAGGCCGATGCGTCGTGGTGCTGGTATCTCATCACCGATGGGCAGGCGATCTCCTTGATAGTAGGGTTTCAGGGTACTTTGCTGGAGGTCCTTGAGTAGTAGTCCCCAGACTAGTTCCGCTTCACCAATGACTACGGCATCTGCATGGATTTTTGCCTCTTCGGGTAGAGCGGAGGGATGCCATCCACCGAGGACGACAGGTACTCCTCTTGCACGGAAGGTGTCTGCGATGGTGTATCCACGGTTTGCTGTGCAGGTCATAAGGCTAAGACCGACGAGGTCGTAGGGGCGTGTGAAGTCGATAGTCTGGATTTTTTCGTTTAGGATGGTGACGTTGTGTTCAGGTGGGGTAAGGGCTGCGATTTGCTCTAAACTGAGGGAGCGAAACAAGCTGAATCGATAATGAAAGGTTTGTTTTGCTCCTTCATGGGGCTCGATGAGTAGAATGTTCATACTCTGCTCCACCATTGTTAGGTTGGGGTTAATTATTTTTTTTATGTAGGATAGTTTGAATGTGCAGTTTGTACCTAATGGATGATATATAGGAGGTCTGGTTCAAAAAGTTTTGTTAAATGAGTCTTTTCGAACAGAGTGTAACTTCTCAGACGTATGAGAAGGAAAAGTTATGCAGGGGAAGGGATTTGAACCCTCGGACTCCTGCGAGACAGGATGTCTCATCACACGAACCTTTCTTGTGTTTTGATCTTAAGTCCTGCGCCGTTGGCCATGCTTGGCTACCCCTGCAGACACATCAAAGAAAGAAGTGCGGACGCCGGGATTCGAACCCGGGCAAGAGGCTTGGAGGGCCTCAATCATAACCACTAGATCACATCCGCATTCTCTTACTGATTCTCTTCCTTTGTCCGTTGGTGTGTGGTAGACATAAACTTACTATTCATAATCTTTTTTATCAAACATCCTTCTGTTGAGAAAACCAAAACACAAATAGATATGCAAAGGAGAAGATTTAAATCAGAAGAGAAGATATCTGTTGCAATAGGAGGTGTAGTATGGCATACAACTACGAAGGATGGACGTTATACACTCGAAACGTAACCCTGAAGGGTGGACGAAAACAAACGATCTATTACTTCAGCAAACGGTCACCAAAAAGCGGGACCGCCTGCGAGTTACCAACAGGCTATACTGTTGGCGTGAATAAGAGAACCAGTCTACCGTACTTGAAAAAGAAGTAATATCCTTGGTTCTTCTTCTTTCTTTTTTTCATCAGAGAAACATTTATAAGTACTATCAATGTTCAATGACCAGTGAGTAGTATGGATGACGATATTATTGATCCTGAAGACGTCAGTTGTATGAATCTGAAGGAAAAAAAAGTCATCAGTTCCAATGAGGAACTCATGTTATTCATGCACCGTTTTAATCTTGATTGGGAGACGGTTGAAGCCATGCCTGCGTTTGAAGAGCACTGTAAAGAGTTATTCCGTCGAGAAAAACACGATAAATAATGCTATGGTTATTGGTTTTTTTCTATTTGTATCTTTTGACGAAATACATATAAAACAGAGGTCGATGTTGCTGCTGAGGTAAGTTCATGGTAAAGTTCGATCATTTATTCTCAGATAGAGCAGGAAAGATGCGAAAATCTGAAATCCGTGAATTACTGAAAGTCACGCAGGATCCTGAGATTATTTCCTTCGCAGGTGGCTTACCAAATCCGCAATCATTTCCCATTCAAGATTTGAAGCTCATGGTTCAAACTGTGTTAAACAATCAGGGGAAAGTCGCCCTTCAGTACGGGGCGACACAAGGCGTCATGGAGCTTCGCGAGGCCATCGCGGAACGCTCGCATAAAGAAGGGATGACGTCAGGAGTCTCTGCGGAGAACATCATGATTACCAGTGGGTCCCAGCAAGCACTTGATGCTGTTGGAAAAGTGTTTCTCAATCCTGGGGATGTCGCCTTGGTTGGCCTCCCATCCTATCTTGGTGGAATCAATGCGTTCCGCAGCTACGAAGCGAACCTCATCGGAGTCCCGTTAGATAAAGAGGGGATACAAATAGACCTCCTTGAAGAAAAAATACAGGAGCTCCTCAAACAGGACATGCCCGTGAAGTTCATCTATGCCATTCCAACCTTTCAAAATCCCGCAGGCACGGTCATGCCGGAGTCTCGACGCAAACAACTTATCGACATCGCTCATGAATACAACCTTATCATCATCGAGGATGACCCCTATAGCAAACTTCGGTACGATATAGGACCTGTAAAACCAATTAAAGCATTTGACGATGAAGGCAGAGTTATTTACCTCTCCACGTTTTCAAAGATCCTTGCCCCAGGCTTCCGAATCGCCTGGGTTATCGCGGCTGACGAGATCATGCGGAAACTTGCTTTGTGCAAACAAGCACAGGATCTCTGCACCGCACCATTCTCCCAATACATCGCCCATGAGTTTATGAAAAGCGGCTCCTTAGACCTCCATATCATGAAAATCTGCGAAATGTACAAACCAAAACGAGACATCATGATGGATTGTATGAAGAAATATTTCCCTGAAGGATACATCTGCAACAAGCCATATGGTGGGATGTTCGCCTGGGTGACTCTCCCCAAGCAGATCGACACCGAAGCGATGTTCCTTGACGCGTTCAAAGAAAAAGTCGCTTACGTCCATGGGAAAGCATTCTGCGTTGATGGAGGCGGAGGAAGCTCGATGCGACTGAACTTTTCCTATTCCACCAACGAACAGCTTGATACGGGGATGAAACGGCTGGGGACCGTCATTGAACGGAACATGAAGGTACTATGCCGGTAGGAAGAACACTCCTGATCACCAGCATTCTCCTCCTCAGCCTCTTCTCAGGATGTACGTTTCTTCACCAGACACACTTCACGCTGCTTTCTCTGGTTGTTGACGATGACCAAGGATTTCCTCGGATGGTAGTGCAGTTCAACACCTCTGATACTTCGCATCTTCTCCTTACCGATCCAGCACATACTGTCCTTTTCTCAGGAACCTATTATGCAGGAATTCATAATGAAAGCATGTATTTTTCTGGGTATCGCACGACGATTCCAGCGGGAATGTACCAGTTAACCGCGAAGGACTCATCACAACACACGATTTTTGAAGAGGAGGTATCGTTCAATGGTGCGAATCTCTCGGTTACCTCGCTTTCTATTGACGGATGGAATGGCATCGCAGGTTCTCCAAGTATCGCCTTCCACCTTAGCCTTACGAACACTGGTGATCTCCCCGCATATCCTTCTCGGTTGACGATCCTACAAGGATCCTTAGCCGAAGAGGTGTTGCTCCTTCCCGAGGTGATCCTTCCATCCACCACACAGTCTCTCACCTGTTTTGCCCCGCTCCTTGCTCCAACTGCTGAGGATACCCCACTGACGATATCTTTGTTTGACAGTACTGGAATGATTCTATCGCAAACGAATTTTTCCTTGGTGAAAAAAACTCCGGTCGGCTCTTGGGAGTACACCTGGTATTATTTCGGCTCCCATACGTTGAAAATTCCCCAAGTCGATTGGTTCCCTGATTATTACCGAGGCTTGGAACGATTTGATTTTGTTGATTACGCTGCCTATGTGTTTGATCCCTATGATGATTCCTATCTCGAATTCCTCGTCGATCGCATCCTATTGCTCAAGGAAGTAAGATCAGATGTGGAGAAAATAAATTTTGTCGCCTCCTTTGTTCAAAGTATCGAATATAAAAACGATGATCCGGAGAACGACTCCTACGAGTATCCACGGTATCCGTTAGAAACCCTCCACGATAAACAAGGGGACTGTGAGGATAAAGCCATCCTGACCGCCGCCCTGCTGCAGAGCCTCGGGTATAATGTGTCACTCCTCCGACTTCCCCACCATATGGCGGTCGGGGTCCATCTCAATCAGACAATACCACCGTATTCCTATTATGTTGATCAATATTATTTTTTAGAAACAACCACCCTGCATATGACCGTTGGAAAAATCCCCCTGGAATATGAAGGTCTGACCAACATCAGCGTCTATCCACTCACCCCACGACCACTTCTTGTGCATCGCTGGAAGGACGCGACACGCTATAAAGTGAGCACTGGAGCAGATTATGTGACGGTGCGGATGATAGTTGAAAACTTTGGCACTGAGCCGACCAGCAGCATCGAGATCCGCGGTGCATTTTATGACAATTCAAACCAGATTTATCATCAACAGACAACGATTGTTTCCTCCCTTTCTGCCGGTGAGAAACGGGTAGTGGAGCTCTCCGTTGATGTTCCCGTGGAAATCTCCACGACTCTGAAAACCCAATTGTTCATCGATGCTATCATGGTTCATCAACGAGAATCAACCTCGCAGTTCCCCTGAAGAATCCTTCCTCTCTTCATACAAAGGCAACCTTTTCTGGAAGCCGGTAATGAATTAGATCGGACGGGGACAAAGTTTATAACCCTAAGAACGTACATGCTTTTTTTGCTGGGCGTAGGTGGACGGTTGACGGTGACCTTTCCGGTTGCTGAGGAAAGTCCTCTCTCACTCTGAATCAGGATCCTGCGCAAGCAGGTAAGGCGAGAGTCTTAGCAGAGGAACAGAAACGACACAGCCCTTGGATTATGCGATGATTCACCTGGTGATGAGGTCTCCTTGGGATTTGGTGAAACGGCCAATCTGCTCCTGGAGCAAGCCCAAACATCGGGATCAGTTATTCAGACTGCTCGTAGGTAGGGCGCATCAGACAAATACCGTTAAAACAGAAAGAGGCTTACGGCCTACACCCAGCACTTATGTTCGAATAGAAATGGATTTCTGGATTTGAGTCGTAATAATTCTATTGCATCCAAAAACGTTCGGTAAAAGATTGGTTCTGGGCTATTCCTCAGATATCATTTCGACAAGTTCAGAGATATTCTTGCTTCAATTCTAAATCTTACGGCTACCATGGTGGTTGAAAAACATCTACTTTTACAAGGACAGCTGCTCCTAAAAAAAATGATCCTAATTTAATTCCAGTAAAACCAAACGCCCCTGTATAACATTTCCAGTAAAATGCCATTACAGGAAATTCAATATGACCCCATAATGAACCGTTGATTGTGTCTATTCCATTTACACCTACAGTATATATCCAACCAGTTGACGGATAAGCACCATAACCAGGATAATTATAAAATTCATCACCAAAAGTTAAAAGACTCAAAAAATTTAGCATAGACGCAGGCGTAAAATTTTTCATTATCCAAAGAAAAAAGGTTCCCATATATAGGAGAAAAAATTCAATTCTCGAAGTGAAGAACTTCTCGAATATAATCCTGAAAGCTGAAATTACGGTCTTAGCAACCCGACAATCTTCTGCTTCTCCAGTAATCAAACAAAAAAAATTATGACAAACAGAAATCTCCGAGTTATGTATTTTATTTACAATGTTTGTTGATTTTCCATTACCAACTACTAATCTCTGTGCCCGCTCAACACTCATACCCCTCGGCAACAACCCATACTTGTCCAACTCCACCACAGCATCCTTGAACAACGGGACTGCTTCCTCCCGTGTTGATGTCTGGTTCAATCTGGCTCTGAACTCCACCAGATACTGCTCCAGGTTCTGGTATTGTTCTCTGGTGAGTTTCACCGTGGTATCCCCGTATCCTTTGATGCCGCAGGGTTGTGTGGTGACTTCCACCAGGTCATCATCAGTGGATGCTTTCGCAGTGTTGAAGTTGATAGCTGGTGCTATGGTCACACCAACGAACAAGAGAATGATTCCAATCGCCAAACATTTCCGTTTCATTGATTTATCTCCATATCCTTGATGTTCAATCCGATTGATGGATATATCGGCCAGCATCCCAAAACAACTAAAAGAATAAAAAAAAGATAAGCAATAGTAGAAAACAGTATGTACCAAGGTGTTATCAATAGTAATAATAATGGAAGTTGTAAAACAAACAAATACAACTCCTCTAGAATCATAGCAGGAATGCCAAACAAAAAAAACATTAAAAATAAACTTCCACACAGAATAGGATAAGGAAACTCTGTATTTTCATTTTCACAATCACACTCAGAATCTTTCAACTGAGTTATTTCTGCATTGAGTATTGTATTCTTTTCAATAACTGTTGATATCTCCTTCAGCATCCCCTGATTATCGATTTGATACTTACCAAGGATAGATTGCATTCTTGATGTGCTGATAAACCTTGAAAGCATCAATCCAAGAAGATACATCTGTCTAAGCTGATTCTTCATTAACACAGGAATCTCCGATGGTGGGAATATCCCTCTGCTTATCTGGGATTTAAGAATAATTCTCTGAATATCCTTATTATTTGCAATATCAACGATGGTCTGGAATAACAACTCTCTCTGGTTGATTCTCTCTTTGATAGTGCTCTGTTGTGAGGTCTGGACTGTTTGGTATCCCACCACAGTGCTCAACGAACCCATCACAGAAGAACCACAGCACAGAGACTTACACCAATTAATGGACGTTTATCCATGTCTTTCCTAGCCCTTTACCGCATTTTATAACACTGTTATCCTATATAAAGAATATTCCATCCCTGATAGGTAACAACATTTGCTCTTACCAGCCAAAGTAATTCTTTATTATAAATCCGATGAGAAGACCGATGAAAAAACCAAAGATCGCCCCCCATATCATACTTTTTCATTCCTCCTTATGATATGATATTTCATGTCATATATTTAAATGTTATTCATAACACAGGTTCCAACGAACAAGAGAATGATTCCAACCGCCAACCGTTTCCTTTTCATTTGAATATTCCTTCTGTTATGCTCTGTTTATTATTGGAGAGCAGATTATGAATATTTTATGCCTGTATACTAATTCATTATCATAATCAACACTTACTGATAAAGGAAATATACCAATATGACCTGGCGTCATGAGTGTTGGATTGCAATGAAAGTTTGTTGCATGGGATTTGTCTGGTTCTAATATTAAATTGAATTCCCATGTATAATATTCATTTGACACTCGAGGAGTAGGAAATTGAGATAATGTAATAATCACATCTAAGTCATTGATGGTATTTATTCCATTATTTGTGATATGAATAGTTGCATTGAAATCAGAGTTTTCTATGTATATTCTTGGGAATCTTTGTTTGTATGTAATTATGTCTATTGTAATGTTAGATGTAGCTTCTGGTGTTGGTATAGTCTGATACCCAACGACATTACTCAATGAACCTAGCACAAGAAGAACCACAGTACAGAAACAGACTCCAATTATGAGATACTTCTTTTTCATGGCATTTCCTAGGTCCATGGAGGACTGTATGTAAAGTTGACTTCTCTAGCAAATCCTATATAGAAACGATTTGAATCATAATCCATTGATGAGAGAAAACAAAAAGGTTGAACGCCAACGAAACCTTTGATTCCTACAGGATCCCAAGCATCAGTGTAACTATAATTATTATACACATATTTTCTATACCTTGTAAAAAGACCCCCGTAGAATGTTCCATTCCACTTTTGTACTCCGTTCATTCCAATCGTCCAAACCCATCCTGAAGAGGAAAAGTTCCACTCTTTAGTGACATTTCCATTCTCATAGGCTATAGCTCGACTTCCAGCAAACGCAAAGGGGCCAAACTTCAAGGGGCTGAAATAACGTATTGCATAAAACCATAGAAGAAAATTTAATTCTTCTTGAAGACTACTGTTGGTTAAAAGATAATAGATAATCGGGATATCTAATATAGTAGGAAACGGCCTAAAAATAAAGTGATTCGTCATCCCAACAACAAGACAATTAGTATTCCCCATATCGTTCCCATCACTCTCTTGAGATGGATGTAAATATTCATTTTTTAAAAAACCCATAGTAACCAATCGTTGTGCCCGCTGGATGCTCATACCCTTTGGTAACAATCCTTGTTCGTGTAATGTTACGATTGCTTCGTTGATACAAACAAGAGCTTTCTGTTTCGTTGTGACTTTTTCTAATTTTACTTTTAAATCATTGAATATGTTCTCTACATTACTATACTGAATATTTGTATTTATCCTAGGGTGTGATGTTTGTTTCCAACTTGTTGTTGAAGAAATAGGAAAAACCGCGGTAAGTATCACCAGCATACAAATAAGGATACAAAATAGTCCTTTCTTGATAATTTTCATTCCTCCGTACCATTTTAATAACAGTCTTCTCATATATATAATATATTCTTTAGTAGGAAAACAGTGATATTGTTTTATAGAGACATTTAAAGAAAAAAAAGAATGGGATTTCTCCCATAAAATCTCGCTAACGTATTCTGTTCTGAGATGTGCCATATTTTTGTGTCTCTCGGAGGCGAAAGAGGCTTACGGCCTACACCCAGCACCTAATAAATTACAATTTTTTATAGACATTTTTCCGATGATCAACGAATAGTATTGAAATTCTTTTTGTTTTTTCATCGATATCAGCGATGACCCGATAATCTCCCACGCGTAGTTTGAATTCATCTCTAGAAGTCAATTTTTCAAAATAATGAAATGGATTTTCTTTCGTGGAATGAATTTTTTCAAAAATTCTTTTTCTGGTTTTCTTTTCTAATTTACCTAGATCTTGTAACGTTACATCATCATAAATGACTGAATACATTCATTAAAGCCCTAGTCGATATTTGGCTTCCTCCTCGCTGACGAAATGCCCTTTTTTAATTCGTTCTCTTGCCGCTTCTATAGCTTTGATTGTTTCTTTGCTAAGTTTTGGTTCTTTTTTTAAGTTCTTTACGATGAAAATAAGCTTTTTGATAACCTCATCATAGCTTTCATTTTTGTATTCTCGGAATTGATCGATTTGTGATTTTGTATCACTTTGAATCTTAATGGTTGTCGTGCTCATAATATACCAAAATATACCTATGTATACCATAGTATAAATAATTTCCTATCAACTTATTTCTTCTGTCATATAAATTTTTTAGAAAATCGTATTTTCTCCTGTTATAAAGAGGCTTACAGTCTACACATAGCACCTATGAATAATCATTAATATTTTTTCATTATTGTGAAAAAGCTATCATATGTTTTTTTTCCTTGTTCTAACATAAACTGGTAATAACTTTTTTTTATTTTTCTTCGTAAACCTTTGACTATCGCATTAGAGTATGCCCTACGGTTTTTTGCATAGATAATAATAGGGAAATATCCATGATCCATGAGGATCTTATTCATAATCAATCTACCTGTTCTTCCATTAGCATCTAAAAAAGGATGAATATATTCATAATTAAGGTGAAAATCGCAAGCTAATTGAAATGGGTATTTTATTTTTTTATTATCTTTATAATATCGAAGAAGAGTATCTAGTTCTTTTTCTACTTGTTCAGGTGAAACAGTAGGTTGATTATTTACGATATTTTCTACTGTTTTAAATCCTTTAGGATAGTGATCTCCTCCAGACATTGTCAGATTCTCGGTAAGAATATAATACAATCTTTTAATTGAAGAGATATTAAATTTAAAACCACTTTTTAAGTATTTTAACGCTTCAATTGAATTATACACTTCTTTAACTTCATTTGTATTTTTATACCTTGAATTACCAGTTTCAATAATTCTTTTTACTTCTTTGGCAGGAATTTTTGAACCTTCAATATTGTTAGAATTAAAAATGAATTCTTTAGCAAATTCAACAAGAACAACATCTCTAATATCTTTTATTTCAAAAAAATTGCTAATTTCAATAGATTTTAATTCCATATATTCTAACAAATGTTTGTTATACACAATATCTAACCTATCTAGAAATTTTTTTCGTATCTTGAATTCTTTTTCAGTTATATTATTAAAATTTTTTTTAAGATAATCCTTAGCATTTACTGTAGAAATATTCTTTCCAATATGTTCTTTAATTCTGAAATTTTTTCCCATAAAAGAAAATTTTTTTACGAACGATATATATTCAGTATCATTAATCTTCTTTATTTCTATATATGACATTAGAAAATAGTATGCTCACGGGGTTTATATATTTTTACAAATTGGGCAGCAAAAAATACCACTTTTTTTACCAATACGGCACAAATCATCCATACGTCTGTTAAACAAATTATAGATTTCCAGTAATTCTGTCAAGGATTTTTTCAAAAAAATTGTGTTTTTCTCCTGCTTTAAAGAGCTTTCCTATCTCCACGCAGCAACCCCTTCATTTTGTTCAATCTCTCTCTTTTTAGATCCTTCTGCGTTTCCTTGCAGTCAGGACAAGCGTTTTAATTTCTGGTGGTAATTGTTCATCTTGCCATTTTCGTTCGATTTCTGTGGATTCCCCTGCGTTTTTTACGGCTTTTACCGCATACCATGCTGCTCCTAATGCATGGTCAGCCATATGGGCTGTTGCGACCGCGTGTCCAACAGAACGAGCCACAGCACTTGCTGTCTGGTTTGAAGATTTTCGAGCAACCGCATGAGCAGCTACTGCTGCATTTCGTGCATCACCCACGGAAGCCTGCCCGTGTTTCCACGCATTCGCCAGCTTTAATGCGTTTTTTAATCGCTCGTCTATGTTGTCCCCAAAGAGCGGTAAGACATGCTTCGCACAGTCGCAAGCCCATGTCATCAACTGATGGTGCTGTTCCTTTTTTAAGGGTCCACCCCGATGCTCTACAATAAATCGTTTGTCTCGCATTTTGTCTTTCTCCGTAATATTCTGTGAAGTTATTTGTGTTTTCAATCACTGCTCTTGCTTTATGTGTCTTAGTAATAAATCGAAAGATGATAGGAAACGTGGTCGTTTTCTTTTTTTCTTTCACCATTAGAAAAACATTCTTTGGAACTCGTTTTAAAAAGACGACAGTGATGCCTCTTTTATGAAGAAAAGTTATGGTTTGAACCTAGCATCAAATGAAAATCTTTCCGTTCAAGAGATGTGCCCCTAAATCATCGACGATACTATACAGTTCATTACATCATCAAAAATCTCTTAATAGAACACATTCATCTCAAAAGAGGTGTTAGAATTTTTTATCAATGAAACCCTTATTTTTTTTATAACATCTCAAAAATTTATTTAGCTACACAATATAGGAGATTCAAATAAAAAAAAATTATTTCATGACATCTATTCATCTATTTCTAGCCTTGGAAAGGTTATTTCGAGATAACGCTCCTTCCCATTCGGACAATTACAGGAAAACCACAGATTTCCGTTCATGCTTTGATGTCTCATCTCGGAAGCATCATCAGCGACAAAACCCACTTGTTCATACAGAGGATCTGTACTGAATGGAAACATCTTAAACATGAGAGAAATCTCTGGGTATACACTATGCAGAATCAAAGAAAGAACACGACCAGTCGCACCATGCATTAACAGACGAACGAACAACTCAGTAATATGTGGGTATCTCTGGAACAGCATGGAGTACCATATCATCATTCTTTCTGCTGCATTTCGTGAGATGGTTTGTGTCAGACTTAGATTGTATACATTCTCGTTTTGGCTGTTTACCCGAAAACGGGCGTTCATCCCCATCAGGAGCGGTTCATGGTAAATAAGGTTCACCATCCCGTACCGATTTCCAGCGATGAACGCGGTGAAATTCATCACTCCATTCGTATCGCATAATACCTCTGGGGACACAGAGAAGTTCACTTGTTCATTTTCACTAAGAGGTCCCGTCATGTTGTACCAATGACCGCTTAAATAGAGATGGAAATCATCCGTCGTATCACTTGTTCGTTGCCGTTTCACACTAAACAACGAGACATCATACTCAGCAGCATCCAAAAAATTCAATACCCCCTGTAAAAACCACGCATTCGTGTCGTCTGGAACCGTGTAAAAACCATGAATCGTCTCATACGATGATCCAAAAATATGAGAAAAGACTTGGGATTCACTCCCAGAAAGTACGCTGTATTGGGAGCGAGTTGTCCAGTCGCAACAGCTGACGTTCATTACCACTCTTCCGGTCCCAGAGGTACATCGAGCAGTCATGGTGAAATTGTAGGTCTGACTAGGAACAGCAATAGAAATCGTCCCCATAGGAAACGACTGGTACGGTTGCCCGCTCCGCCCATCCTCCTGGATAGAGGTATTATCCGGATATTTCTCGGGAAATGTAAGATTCGTAGGTCCAGAGACGTGCATCCCTGGGCGGGTCCACTGAACGTTGCCGGAGTGATCGTTCCCAAATCCAAGGATGTTTTCATGTGCAGAACCTGGAGGTGATTCCATACGTGCATCAAAAAATAGCTCCATAGGGGCTGTACCAATCAGTTGAAGCGTGATGTCTGGAGATAATATTTTCATATCGGTGAGCTGTGTTTCATTATCCTGCAGAAAGATTGGAAACGAATACCAATTCTCAGCATCAGGATTAAAAGATGTCGGGACCATCCATGAATGACGATATTCCGGCGCCCAATGGCCACCCGCGCCATTGTTCTCCCAGCTCGCTGTGATAATGCCTGTGGAAGAAATATTGTAAATCACCACTCTGTCTAACTCATGCCGATAGTGCCAATCCATTTGCGGATAGGGCGAGGAAAACGCGATTTCATGTCCAAATGTTCTGATCGGGTTCGTCAGTCCGGTGCTCTGGTTACTCACGTACCAGTCAAGCCAATGGTTATGACCATGGATCCACAGTGTAATCTGCGGGTTGTTCTGAAACAAGCTCGCCCACCAGTCCATATCCTGCTTCCCACGATATGGCTTCAAGCTTTTCTCCTTTGTGGTGTCCTCGATAGCCTGATGACAAAGGATCACGGTCGTTGTCGTTGGGTACTGGTTCGTCATATATTCGATCCATTCATATTCAACAGGGTGCGTCCACGTCACATATCCAAGTTCTGGGACAACCAGAAAGAGTATCCCCTCGTACATCATCGCATATACCGGAGCGTTCATACTGAGTTCGTCAATCAATGTTTTCGTAAGATTATGTGGGTCTCCGCTGTTCATCTGATAATCAGTCACATCATGGTTACCCACCACATAATAAAAAGGCAGATTCAGATGAGAAATCAAATATGCTTTCAAATTATTCCTATACTGATTAACAATCCAAGGAAGTCCTTCCCCATGCACCTGCGCGGTGTTATGGTTCACGATATCACCCAGATGCACCACAAAATCAAGCCTATTAGTCGCATCAACCAGATCCTTTCCAAGTTGATCCAGATGATCAGCGATATCATAAAAAGGATTTTGATATTTGGCGCCAATATGTGTATCAGAAAATGCTGCAAAGCTCAAATAACTATTTTGTAAAGCGATTCTCTCTCTTCTATCAATTTTCGATGTATCCTCAGAGAGCAACACTGATCTATCATTCATTATTATTCCACTGGCTGTTCCCTTCGAATTGATATTTGGTATTATCATGATTAAAATAGAACAAAAAAGGAATCCCGTACAAATTACGACACTCACTATTTTCTTTTTCATAGACTCAAAACTTAACCATGATTATTATAATATATTTGTTATTTATCAGTTTATATCATTTATTGCTAACTACGAGAAAATCAACATTTTTAGTAGTTTTTCAGTTTTTCATCTAGATCTTTCATCTTCTCTTGATGTCAAAAGTTGTGGTTTTTCCCTCTTACACCAGATTTGTCGCCTAAACCTGTCACTGCTAGGCAAAACAATATAAAGGGAAGAGACGTATATCTCTATATTAAGGGAATAGAGATAAAAATTTCACATTTTTGTTAACCCAAACGTATGAGATTTTTTATTTTTGTTCTTTCACACCGATTTTCAGCGTGAACGCTGGAGCTGTAAAAAAATCTGGAAAGAAAGATACGGGATGGATTTGATTTGACGAGAAAAAATAAACAACAGATAGAAGAAATTCTTTGTTGTCCTGAATGCGGGAGCGGACATCTCCGAAAGGACTATTCTCGAGCGGAGTTAGTCTGTTCTGGTTGTGGACTTGTTGTTGATGAAGATATCATTGACCATGGTCCGGAATGGCGTGCCTTTGATAATGAACAACGGGAGAAGCGATCTCGAACCGGGTCTCCAATGACCTACACCATGCACGATAAAGGACTGTCTACGACTATCGGATGGACAAACAGGGATGCGTACGGGAGAGCTATTCCGACAAAAAACCGGGCTCAATTGTATCGACTACGGAAATGGCAACGGCGCGTCCGCATCAGTGATGCAACCGAGAGGAACCTCGCAGTTGCTCTCTCAGGAATCGACAGACTCGCCTCAGGTATGGGTCTTCCAAGATCTGTACGAGAGACTGCTGCAATGATTTATCGAAAAGCAGCGATGAAAAATCTCGTTCGAGGAAGAAGCATCCAAGGGGTGACTGCTGCCTCGTTATACGCCGCATGCCGACAATGTCATGTCCCTCGGACGTTAGATGAAATTAGTGTAATTGCGCAAATATCACGAAAAGAGATTGGGAGAAACTATCGGTATGTCTCTCGTGAGCTTGCATTAAAATTAATGCCGACCACACCAAAAGATTATATCTCACGGTTCTGCAGTGAATTAAAACTTAGCAATAACGTTCAAGCAAAGACACTGGAGATATTAGCACATGCGATACATCAGGAGCTTACCAGCGGACGAGGACCGACAGGACTTGCTGCCGCCTCCTTGTACATCTCCTCTGTTCTCTGTGGTGAACGCAGGACACAACGAGAAGTTGCAGAGATTGCGGGAGTCACTGAGGTGACCATTCGCAATCGATACAAAGAACTCGCACAAAAACTCGATATTCATCTTGTGATGTAACCATGCGATATTCATGAGAATAACAGGAGTAAATAACCAGCTTTGTGAAAAACTATATAAAGGAGAGGAGGTTATAGCGGACCAAAAGGAATAGAAATAAGAGTTTCCTAGTTTCGTTCATTCGACTACATGAAATCTTTTTGTTTTTGTTCTTTGTAAAAATTCAGATACAATCTGAGGAAAACGTGAATAACATGAAAGGAACAGTAAAATGGTATAATACAAGAAAAGGATATGGATTTATCCTCTGCGATGATGGAAAAGAAGTCTTCGTTCATCGGACCGCAGTCCCTATGGAATCATCTCTGAATGAGGGAGATGCCGTTGAATTTGAGATTGAAACATCGGATCGAGGACCACAAGCAAAAAACGTAAAGAAGGCGTAATATTCTCACAGCACACAACAGAATTGAGTACACTTTTTTTTTTAAAAAAAAAATGAAGAGAAAAAACGATTTGTTATGACTGAGACTCAAAAAACTCTACAAGAGAATCATAAGGTGAAAAAGAATGAAATGTGAACAACTGAACATACAAGAAAAACTCCTGGTAAAACTCCAGGAACAAGAATTTGAGGAACTGACGCTCATCCAAGAACGCTGTATACCGGAAATCCTCCAGGGAAAAGACGTTGTCGGCCAGGCAGAGACCGGGTCGGGAAAGACACTCGCGTTCTGTCTTCCTATCCTCCATAAGATTATACCCGGACGAGGACTGCAAGCCCTTGTTCTGACTCCCACAAGAGAACTGTGTGTACAGGTAACAGAGGTCTTTAGGGATTTTGGGAAACCCCTTGGAGTACGCACCACAAGTGTGTACGGGGGGGTGAGCATTGGGCCACAGATACGGGACGTCCGCACCTCGGAGGTTGTGATAGGGACACCTGGGAGGATGCTTGATCATCTCCGCAGAGGAACTCTTGATTTACGGAATATCAGGATTCTTGTCCTTGATGAAACCGATAAAATGTTCGAGATGGGGTTTGTCGATGATGTCGAAGACATCATCCGCTACATTCCTCAGCAACGACAGGTACTGATGTTTAGTGCGACGATCTCTGAGGAGGTTCATCGTCTCGCCAGAAGACATCTGAAAAGTCCCGTCATCGTCAAGACCCAATCGTATGTCGATCATCGGAAATTGAAACAGGTGTATTATGACATTTACGAGCAGAATCAAAAATTCTCCCTTCTCGTTCATTTGCTCAACAGAAACACCGATGGATTATCCATTGTGTTCTGTGGAACTCGCAGAGAATCTGATGCTGTCTCAAAGAATCTTGCACGTCAAGGGATCCGCGCCTCAGCAATCCATGGGGGAATGAAACAACAAAAACGATCAAGCTCCCTCGATGCCTTGAAAAGCCAAAAAACAAAGGTGCTGGTGGCAACAGATGTCGCAGCACGGGGGCTTGATATCAAAAACGTCACCCACATCTACAATTACGATGTACCAAAAACCCCAACTGAGTACGTCCACCGAATTGGTAGAACCGCCCGTGCCGGAGCAAATGGCGCAGCGATCACCCTGCTTACCGAGCGGGACCATGACAACTTCCGAAGAGTGCAGAGCAATGATGATTTCCAGATCGAACGGGCAGAAATCCCTGATTTTCGCAAGATTCCCTTTCAACGACAGTTTGAACATAGACACCAGTCATTTAGAGGACCATCTCGCCACTCATTCGGACGGTACTAGAAAACGATTGACATCAACAATGGGAACAATGCCAGCGTAAAAAATCGATTACTCCCATGCAGCACCCACGATCCTATAATATTTTGTGATTTTCGTGCGATTTCTAAGGTCAGAATTCCTTGTACTATCGTTCCGATAATGAACATCGTCGTAAGATTTTGTGGATGCATTAGGATAAAACTCATTAGTGACGTCATATAGGCTATTTTTGTATTGGTCTTTTGGGATAGGAAGATAAAGAGTATTCCTCTGAAAAAGAATTCTTCGGTAAAAGCCTCGAAGAAACTGATTACCCCAGATAGCAGGTCAGCCTCCCAAGTTATTCCGTTCAAGTACTGTATCAATCCTGTTACAATAACCATTACTGGTATGTATAAGATACACAAAAAAATGCTTTTTTTCAATCCCTTTTTTTGCAGGCCATATGCTGAATAACGAATCAATGAGAAATCGTGTTTAATAAGGAGGAAGATACCCAACGGAAGGATGACAAAAAGAAGCGCTTTCACAGCTATATACGTATATGCATCAAGAAAATTACTTGTTAGCAATGGCCAATAGAACAATACACATAATAACATAATAACTATGATGCCCCCAATTTCACTTAGGGCATCTTTCTTATACTTCGCGCTATAAACCAGGGGTAAAATCATTGGAAGAAGCATAGGCCAGAGAAACAGATTGATCTCCATCGAACTTCACCTTTGATACGTTGTATCGTTTGCTTTATTAATAAATTTACAACGATTTCCAATCAAAAAACCTTTTAAGAACGTGCTTCTTCTCGGTGTTCGCATATATGAGAATCGCAATAGTACTAAAAGACCGATGCACATCGAAGCGATGTGCGCAGGAATGTATCAAGTTCTGCCCGAGAGTGCGCGCTGGTGATGAAACCGTAATAATGGGGGAGGACGGCAAACCAATTATTTCTGAGGAGTTGTGTGTCGGCTGCGGTATCTGTGTCAATAAATGCCCGTTCGAAGCAATCAAAATCATCGGACTTGCTGAGGAACTCAAAGAAGACCTTGTCCATCAATTCGGGAAAAACGGATTCCGACTGTATCGACTGCCGATTCCGAAAAAAGGAAGCTGTGTTGGTATCCTCGGACAGAACGGGATAGGAAAGACCACAGCGATAAAGATCCTTGCTGGGCAAATACTTCCAAACCTGGGGGACTATCGTAAAAAGAAACCCTCCTGGGATGCTGTGCTTGACTACTATTCTGGTATGGAACTGTTTGAGCATTTCAAGGCTCTTTCAGAAAAAGACATGGCCTGTGTGCTCAAACCACAGTATGTTGATCAACTCCCGCGAATATTCAAAGGAACAATACGAGACGTCCTGAAAGGATCTGATACCGCGGATAATTTTGATGCGGTTGTCACGAAACTTGGATTAACTAATCTCCTCGATAAAGAAATCGAAAAAGGAACAATCTCTGGAGGGGAACTACAGCTTGTTTCGATTGCTGCGGCTCTTATTAAAGACGTTGACTTATACTTTTTTGATGAGCCAACCTCCTATCTAGATATCTATCAACGATTAAAAGTCGCTCGCATCATCCAAGAGCTTTCCAAGCACAAAAAAGTTATCGTAGTGGAGCATGATTTAGCGGTTTTAGATTTCCTCTGTGAAAACGTCCATATCATGTACGGAACCGAGGGTGCGTACGGGGTCGTGACGTTGCCTCGTGCGGTACGTCATGCGATCAACACCTATCTTTCAGGATATCTGAAAGAGGAAAACATCCGTTTTGGGACGAAAATCGAGTTTTTCGCAAGCCCCCCGAAACCACAACAAGGCCTCCGTGTACTTGTCTCCTATGCCAACCTGGTGAAAGAATTTGAGGATTTCAGTCTACATGTTGAACAAGGGGTTATCCGACAAGGGGAACTGGTTGGGATTGTCGGTCCGAATGCGATTGGGAAGACTACGTTTGTGAAAATGCTTGCTGGCGCGATTCAACCAACCCGCGGCGCCATCGAGTATGATTTGAAAATCAGTTACAAACCCCAGTACATTACCCCTGATTTTGAGGGGACTGTCCATGAATATTTTGCGACATTCGCGCCTCAACTCTTCACCTCCCCGTTTTTACAAGCCGAGGTCCATGATGCGCTTCATTTAAAATACCTGCAAGACCGTGACCTCATGACCTTGTCTGGTGGTGAGCTCCAACGAGTCTCCATCGCAGCATCCATCGTAAAAGACGCGGATATCTATCTTATTGACGAACCATCAGCGTACCTGGATAGTCAACAGCGGATGATTGTCTCAAGAATGTTACGCCGACTCATCGAGAAATCAGGGAAATCCGCGATGATTGTCGACCATGACGTGTATTTCATTGATATGGTCAGTGATGCGTTAATTGTCTTCGATGGGAAACCAGGGAAAGAGGGACGAGCACAAGGCCCCTTCAGCCTTCATGAGGGCATGAACCGGTTCTTACGAAATGTTGACATCACCTTCCGTCGTGATGAGGAAACCAAACGACCCCGGGTGAACAAACCAGATTCGTATATGGAGCGTCAGCAAAAACAAAGCGGAGAGTACTACTACAAATTTTAATAAACATAATAAAGGCGCATGTGTTTTCTTCTGACAATGACGACCATTTTCACCTGGGGTCTTCTTGTCTTTCTATCGTTTCTCCCTCCGTTGATCTATACGATCTGGATTCGAAACACGGAACGATGCCATCGTCAACAATGGTTCTCCATTTTTCTGTGTTTCCTCTGGGGTGCCACGATTGCTGTCATCGCTGCGTTGGTTTTAGAAATCGTTTTAGAACTTCCTTTGCGGTATTCGTTTTCCTCTGGGGGTCTGTCACCGTTCCTTCTCAGCGTCGTGATCGCGCCAATCGTCGAGGAGTTTACCAAGCCCCTTGCCTTGGATCTTCGGTCAGTGAAGAACAATCTGACCGAGTTGGAAGACGGGTTGATTTATGGGGCTGTGGCGGGGTTAGGATTTTCCGCGACAGAAAACCTTCTCTATGGGTACAGCTTTTTATCTGAAGGTTTCATCACTTTTTTGGTGCTCATGGCGATGCGGAGTTTCGGCGGGTGTTTGCTTCATGCATCTGCCACAGCATTAACCGGATATGGTTTTGGGAAGACTGTGATGAAACAATCATCGTTCTTGGGTGTCCTGCCGTATTTCCTCCTAGCTATTTTCCTTCATGGGCTCTATAACTTTCTTGTCTCCTATGAATTCATCGGAGTGCTCTCTGGTCTGGTCCTTGCGTTTCTTTGTGTTCTTCTCGCGATTACTATGATTCGAAAGAAAATCCAGGTTTTGGATAAAAAGAATTGTTAAATAAAGGAAAAAGAGACGCTCTGTTTTTACCGGGGCGGTACTTCAAAACTCCAGGTGAGCACATCGCCGTTTGAAAGGACATATTTATCAGCACCAATGGTTGGAAGCTCGCCGTTTACATAGTACTGCCAGTATTTTCCCTCTGTTCCTCCAACGGCGTTGCAAATGGTATTAATCAATGTGGAATCAAACTGTTCATAGTAGGTAGCCTCAACAGAAAAACCGTTTTTCTCTGAGCATCGAACGAGGAGGGAATAGGCGGTGTCTCCCTGATAGGCAACCAGGTGATCCAGAATGGTCCAATCATCACCGATGATTTCCACACGAACACTGGTCAGATCTGATTTTTCTATCCATATTTCACTCTTGTCGGGAACCTGGAAAGCAGTACCAGTGAATGAAAGGGTGATAAGACCAAGGACGAGCAGGACTGCAGGGAGCTTGTGATAAGTTTTTAGCTTGAATAGTTGTATGTGCAGGTCTTCTTTCTTCCTTGCCATATAAAGAATGATGGGTAGTCCGATTGCACAAAAGGTGACAATTCCAGAAATCAAGTGGTACACCATAAATGGCACTCCAGCGGAATACACCAGAAGCAGTGAGGAAGCATCATGGGGATACAACAGGTACCACCATCCCATATTCGTCCAGATGTCGTAGAGGAGAACAAATCCAACACCTAATCCCGCTGCAAGACCCACGCTTCTCAGACGAAACTGTCCGAAGCTTTTCCAGAGTCGTTCTCTGTTGAATAGGTTGATGAGACCGATGATGGCAAACCCAGAGTACGTAAATAAAATAATTCTGTTCATGTGATCTCCGACAAAAATTGGATTGCCAATGAGGAGGTCACTTCCAATCATGCTAAGGAGAGGAACCATGAGTGCTAGGGGCGATCGTATGAGCATGACCGCTAGAAACGTCACCACCATAATGATCTCAAAGTTCGGGAATGGTTGAACTCCCTTGCCAAACAGGACGTATCGTCCGATGGTCCCAAAAAGGATTAACCCTATACATAGTATCAGCTGCTGTCGATTTCCCTGATTTTTTCTGTTCATTATAAGACACTCCCTTTTTGTATGAAATACAAAGCCACGTATAAGAGTTTTGTTTTTCTACAGAACGTTTCCTTTGACTGTTCGGCAGGCTGCGACGAGTTTTTCTTTGATTTTTTCGTTACATTCGACTTCTACGGTTATCACTGATTCATAGGTGATATGAAGGACCTTTGTTTTTTCATAGAGCTGAGAGAGGAATCGTTGTGATGGTTCTTCTGGAGGGAGTTGGAATGTTATTTTCACCATATGTGGTAAGGAATCATAAATGGTTTTGAGCAATTCTTCGATGTTTTCCTCTTCTTTGACGGAAAGAGGTATGATGGTATGATCCTCAAGGATGCCTGTGTCCTCAAGGTATTCTTGGAGGGTCCGCAGAGATGCAGGGGCGAGCAGATCGATTTTGTTTAAGGCGATAATGATGGGTGCGCCAACCCCGATATTCCGTAATTCGTTTATGGACACCCGGAGTTTTTTTTCCACCATTTCTTTTGCTTCGCTGCCGTCCACGACTAACACGACGACATCGGCGAGCTCTATTTCCTCAAGGGTTGAATGGAAAGCATCGATGATGCAGGCAGGGAGGTTTTCGATAAACCCTACCGTGTCGGTGAGGAGAATGGGGATTTGGTTTTCTTTGTTTTTTTTCGCAATACTTCGAGTTGTTGTTGAAAGGGTTGAAAACAGTTCTGATTCGACTTTAACTTTTTCCCCTGCCAGGATGTTCATCAGGCTGCTTTTTCCTGCGTTTGTGTACCCAGCAAGGGAGACTGCATAAAATCCGCTTTGAGATCTGGTTTGTCGTTGGAGCTCCCTGTTTTCTCTGATTTTTTGAAGGTCTTCTCGAATTTTTTTTGTCTGTCTTTTGATCATTTCATAGTAGTCATCGACTTGGTATTCTCCCCCGGCCATGAGCCCAGGATGCTCTCCTGCTTTTGCTCGGTGGATGAGTTCTCGAACGTAGGGTCGTTCGTACTGGAGTTGTGCGAGTTTGACTTGAAGACGTGCCTCTCGTCGTTCTGCATGCTCTTCAAAGATGGCCAGGATGAGTCTGATGCGGTCATAGACGGTGGTGTGTAATTTTTTTTCCAGGGAAAACCATTGCGATGGTTTGAGTTCGCCGTTGACGATGGTGAGATCCATGGTCTCTTCGGCATCCTGCAGGTAGTCGTTTATTTCCTTTACTTTTCCGCTGCCGATATAGTAGTTGACGTCAGGGGTCGTTCGGTGTTGGATGAACGTTTTTCGAATGATGTATCCGAGGGTTTCCGCGAGTTGGGTGATCTCAGAAACAGGGTCGTTGAGTGAGATAAGGATTGCTTTTTTTTGTGTGTTGTCCATTGTTTTCTAGGAAGAATAACGGTGCGTTCTACTTTAATTTTTGGCAGATTTGGAGGAATGGCACACCCATGCTCTTTTTAGAGAGAAGAATGAAAAAGTGACGGTTTTTTCGGGAAGATTTAAATATATGCTATGCTATAACATAACATTGATGAAGTTATGGAGATCATCGCCTGTCCGTTATGCGGAAGTAAAAACACGCATTCCATGATTTCCGCACCAACCCGCCTTCCCTATTTTGCACGAGGATATACCTGCGACGATTGCCAGTTCAAAGGCGTCCCCCTCATCTTTTCCTCAGAAAAGATCTACAAAAAATTCCTTCAGGTCCTCAAAGTCATCAGATAACCCCATAAAATAGGAGACGATAAACCCCTGCAACAAAGACAATCACTCAATCATGTAACAAATGTAATAAAAAAACGTAGAAAATTTTATATACGAAGGTAACTTCTCTATTATCCGAGAAAAGGAGGAAGGGTCTTATTCTTCATAAAATCCCCTTAATGTTTTCCCTTTCCTCCCTAAAATCTTCATGAGAACCGATCCCTATGAATTTTTATTGAACCCAAAGGGATATTTCATCCTCACTTTTCTCTAAACCATCGCAGGGTGACAAAGAACCGTTGCACTGCCGTGATATTGCCAACAACCGCAAAATACACCAACACCAACTCAATCACTGTGACATCCCAAGGAAATTGGTATCCAAATCGAAGCACAACATGCTGTATCATCGGAAAAACGATGAGCAGCACCAGTCGATCCGCACGCCCCAACAGCCCTGCATACTGCCGTTTATGCCCGATTGCTTGCGCCTGCGTCCCCATATAACTGGTCAACAACACTCCGATGATAGCAAGCAAACCGACCGCAGGACGACACCAGGTGCTCAGCGCAAGTGCACCGACCATGAAGACATCCGCGTACCGATCGAGCACATGATCCAGGTAATCACCACGAGCAGATGCCGTATGCGTCAGCTTCGCAACCTTTCCATCAATCGCATCAAATAATCCGTTCAACAACACAAAAAGAGCGGCGAACACTAAAAAGAAATTCTGTACCTCAGACGCAGGGTTCGACAGATAAAAAAACACTCCTGCAACGAACGAGAAAAGAAGCGCACACCAACTCAGAAGATCCGGGCTTATTCTGGTAAACCGTTTTGCGAAAAAGGTCAGCAACGGATCCGCTCTCTCCCGTGTCCTATCCAATACCATATTTGCTCCTATGAAAAGTCCTTCTTCAGGATCTCCTCTGACCAGTCAATCTGACCAATCCTATATGTTTTTGTGGGTTGAAATTCTTTTTCTCCTATCTCTCGAATCACTGATACAACATCAGCAACGGTTTTTTTCGTTGTATCAATCTCAAAAATATTTTCAGACGGATGCTGTTCGACAGCTTCACACAGAATGATATCCATAATTTCTGCCTGAATATTTTCCTTGATTTTTTCATCATTCCATTGTTTGTTCCGCAGTCGCTTCTTCAATTCATCCGGATGACATCGGAGAAGAATCACTTTTTGCATTGTCTGAAGAAGATGCGCGATATGGCCTTCAAAAAAAACAAGTGAGTCTGAGGGGATATTTTTCTGAATAGCGTTGTCCAACATCTCAATATCAATCAGCTGCGAACCTCTTTTCTGATCAATCCCCGCAATACAGTGATTTTCTTTCGCATAGGTGAACAATGAAATAACGGCGTACCCCTGTGTTTCTAACGCTGTCGCAACCGAGGTTTTACCAGTTCCTGGGGTACCGGTCAGTGCCACCCGCATCTTAGATCAACTGAGTATAGTCGTATCCACGGAACCCTTTTGTGAAACAATAGTGGAGCTCCTGGAAATCCTTACGGAATTCTTTCACATCATCTCGAATCTTCTTTGGGTTTTCTTTCTTCAGGAGTGCGCGAGCATAAAAGATTGCGACCTCCTCCATTTCTTTGTCTTTCATCCCCAGACGAGTCAGCTCCGGTGTCCCCAACCGAAGGCCCGAGGGGTTCAGCGGGTCGACATCACCAGGGATCATATTCATGTTCGTCACAATCCCTGCCTCCTCCAACAGCTTCGATGCTTCCTTTCCTTTCCCCGGCCCGATTTCCACAAGAACCTGATGAGATTTCGTAAAACCAAGTTTCTCCCCAAAAACCTTGAACCCTTGTTCAAAGAGAGCCTGTGCGAGTCGTTTCGCATTCTTAATGGTCTGATCTGCGTACGCTTCTCCAAACTCGAGATGCTCCGCAAACGCAATTCCTTTCGCTGCGACATGATGTAAATGATACGAGGAGGTGACCCCGGGAAACACCCCGAAACCGATTTTTCTGAAGAATGCTTTCTGCTCTTCTGTCTCTGCTTTGTTATCGGATAGAATCATCCCACCCTGCGGGCCAGGCAAGGTCTTATGGGTGCTTCCATTCATCACATCCGCCCCTTCACGAAGTGGATCCTGGAAACGTTTCCCTGCGATTAAGCCAAGCACGTGAGCCGCATCATAGACAACGTACGCACCGACCTCATGCGCTGCCTCAGCGATTGCTTTCAAGGGAGTCGGAAACAGAAACACGGATTGGCCGCATAACGCAAGTTTTGGTTTCACCTGGCGGATCAATTTCACTGCCCCGTCCACATCAATTACCATCTCCTCATTACTAAACGGGAAGGAAACAAGATTGATGCCCCGGACACCTGCGGCACCATATTTTCCAAACGAGATATGCGCACCATTCGCGGTATCAAGAACCGTTGCAGTCTCCCCCGGTTTGATGAGCGCTTTCAACACAGCCATGTTCGCGACGGTCCCGGAGGTCGGTCGCACATCAGCATACCGACACGAGAATAGTTTTTTCGCAAGCTCCATGGTCTTTTCTTCTACACGGTCAAAGAACTTACATCCCTCATAATACCGATTCCCCGGGGTTCCCTCAGCGTATCTCCCATGGAAATCGGTTATCAGCATTTCACGACATAACGGGGAAAGGACATTTTCACTTGCGATCATCGGAAGAGAATTGGCGAAAAACTCATTGTTTTGCATGGCTTGTTTCCTGATATATTCCACTTCATCATACCATTTCATAGAATCAACCCAAAGCTGTATCTTTGACTTCGATAAAAAGGTAATGGAAAGAATCTCCCAGAATACGGCATCCTATTTTTTCTTTTCTTCACGCATTTTAAACAACGAAGGGAGATGAATCGTATATGTCCCGTCCTTTTGGATCACTATTGGTTCTTTCTCCAACAGTCCTTTGAGATCGATATGGTATTTTCCTGGCTGTTCCACCCCGATGGTCTCAGGGGTATCCGAATGGTCCACCTCTGCTTTGATTTTATCAATAATCGCTTTCCGTTGGTCCTCCGTGATGGGCTCTCCGATGCTGAGTTCCTTTTCTGGTTTCTTCTGTTCAATTTGGTCTTCGATCATCTTGCGAAGGTCTTTTGGTTTGAGGGTGATCCATGCTTCGGTCCCTTTCAAGGTATCCTTTTGCTGTTCCACTGCCAGTTCCATGATCCTGGTGGTGATGTCTTTTCCGATTTCTTTACTCATCACGTCCCGTTCTACTTCACTTAACGGCTGTTTTGTAAAAAAAAACCGATTCCCTCCGCACCCCGGGCATCCTTTCAAGAGCTGTGAGGATCCTTCTTCGAACACGTGTCCACATTTCAGACATTGATGTGGCATTAACCTACTCCCTTCCCAGGAATGATGGTCGTCTCGATCATGTCATTGTCTTTGTGAACCATTCTTAGGAGATGTGCTGGTCCAATCACTGTCATCCGCGGTTTTTTTGAAACGCCGAACACCCGTTGGAAAAACCCGACTTTTTCAGTCTCATATCCACCAATCTCAATACCAATAAAGGTGTCATGATTAATCTCCTTCATGGTATGTTCAATCAGCTGTGCTTGTTCCGACGGGGTCAGACCATGTTCCAGAACAAGGATTCTCCCTTCCTTTACTTCGTTCAGAATATACTGGAGTTTATCCGAGGGGGAGAAATGCTCCAGTTTCTGACGGGAAATGAGATGAAATGCAATACCGGTCTCTTTTTTTGTCATCAGGGCTACCTCCTCTTTTTATGTCGTTTTTTCCCAAACTCTTTCACCATCATCGTATAGAGATTCTCCGTATTATAGCCTGTCAGCGCGCTAATCGGGATGACCGGATGTTGGGGAAAGGCGGATTTTAATGTCGCAGGGCTTGCGTTTTCCGCATCGATTTTATTGGCTGCGATGAGAATTGGTAAATTTCGAGCTTCCAGGTTCCCAATGATGGTGACATTCACCTGCGTGAAGGGATCTTGGGTCGCATCCATGACTAAGACGACTCCATCAATGTCCTCTAACCATTTGATCGCCTCGATAACCCCCTCGGTTGCCTCTTTTGCGCGCATACGAGAATCATCCTTTGTCATCCCATACATGTTCATGAATTCCTTGTAATCGATTTTCGTCGCGATCCCAGGCGTATCCACAAGGTCCATGGTCAATGAGGAGCCACCGTTATCAATCCTGATGTTGTTTTTCCATTTCGCTCGCCGTGTCTCATGAGGAACCTCCGAGACACTTCCCATGATATCCCCTGTCCAATCCCGGAGAATTCGATTTGCTAACGTCGTTTTACCAACATTTGGTGGACCGTAGATCCCAATCTTCGCGTGATTCTTCCCAAAAATCTTATGAATCATTTTTGAAAATCTACTTTCTCTAAATCTCTCGAGTAATCCCATCCCTTTCTGTCTCCAAGTTGTTTTCTAAATTTGATGAATAGTATATGAATAATAGTTTATTAGTTTAGCGGCTCATGTCCGATTCACGTGTTCAAACCGCAATAAAATAATGACCCTAAAATACTCATGCAAGGTAACTTAGCTGGAAAAACTCCATTTCGACTAAGTTGCCTTGCATGTAAAAATAATAACCCTTAAATAGCATCAACATTATTCGCATGTCAGAGTATTAATTATTTGGGACGGCATGAGTTATGACTGAAGAAAAAGTAGGTGGTATAAGCGTGAAAGGAGTAAAAGACTCATTAATTGAACAATTACAGGAAGCGTCCACAGAACTTGGTTCTGTGAAAAGTTCATTTTCTAAAGGGATGGAGGATCTGGCAAAAATCCAAAGCATGCTCAGTTTAGAGGGATTAAACAAAATGGATTCGGTGATGCGATCGTTTGAGGATCGCCTCTCTGAAGCAGAACGACGTCGTGACGAAGCAACCGAAGGTGCTCGACGCTACAGCATGGAGCTTGAGAAAGAAAAAGAACGACTGATAAAGCTCTGGGATGCGTATAAGAACCAAGAGGAATCATTGGCTGCGCAGGAGAAACGAGTCACCGAACTTGAAGAGAAGTTACGAGATACCGAGCAGATGCACATGCAATTTGAACGAGATGCGACCACACGGATTCAGACACTGACACAAAAGGTTGATGAACGGGCGCAACAACTCCAACAGATGGACGATCTGAAGCAGCAAGTGATGAGGTTCGACACAATACGAACTCAGATGGAAACAAGTGTTGATCGGATGCGCGGAGAGATTACCACAAAAGATGAAATTATCTGCGGGTTAGAACGACAAGTCGAGGAACTACGCGGATTCGAACAGTTCGCTGAGTTCAAACCGAAATTTGAAGCAGTATCCATGGAATATGAGAAAGAAAAAGAACGACTCACCAAACTCTTTCGGTTATATGAGGAAACAGACGGGGAGAACAAAAAACTCAAAGAGGAACTCCACGGTTGGCAAAGCTGGTTTAACCAAAACGAGGAGCTCTTCACCAAACTGTTTTCTTCTGTCGAACATTTAAAACACCATACCGCAACTGTTCCTACCACAGAGGTCGCTCAAGAAGACATGGAACTCCCAACCTCTGGAGAACAAAAACCTGAACCTGTGGAAAAACCAAAGCGCAGACTCCGCTTCAGAAAATAATCACCCCCTCATTTTTTTTCTTTTTTTATTCTAATTTCGTCGTGCTGATTCCACTGTCATCTTCTAGAATTGATATTGTATTTTCCGTGAAATGTTTTATGTCTTCGACATGGGTGATGAGGAAGATCTGTCTAAATTTCGAAGAATAATTATTCAGCGCTTTGATGATATTTTGTTTCCGTATTTGATCCTGAGAACCAAAGATTTCATCAAGGATGATGAATTGAAAGATACTCCCTGCGCGTTCGGTAATGATCTCAGAAATCGCCAGTCGAATGCAGAGGTTTGCAAGGTCTTCTTCTCCACCAGAAAAACGTTCTATGGTGTATGGTGCTCCCCGATCATACACTAATAGATTATAATCTTCATCTAGCTCTATTTGTGAGTATTTTCCCTCTGTTAGTTCATTAAAAAGTTCTGAGGCATGAGATGAGAGTGTCGGTCGTATCTGGGAGATGAGGTATGTACGGTAGGAATCCATTACTTCGATTAGCATACTGAGTTTTTGTACGTCGTCTGTTTCGCTATGAAGTTTTTTAAGGAGCCTTTGTTGTTCTTCAATGTTTTTTTCTAATGTTTTTATTTGTTGCCCGATCAGGTTTTTTTTTCCTTCTTTTTCTTTTAACTCTACCATGACTTCCTGATGTTTCTCTTTAATGCCATCAAGTTTGGATAACATATGCTGATAAATTTCATATGCAGTGGTCACACGGTTTCGTATCTGCTGATACTGTTTTTCGTCAAAGTCGACAATACCAATGGTTATCAGTTCTTTCTTTTTGTTTTCTAACTGTTGTTTTTCTCGCTGAATCTCTTCAGAGCTATGAAGAAGAAAACTTTGGAGTTTCTCCCGTTCGACGACTTGATTTTGTAGAAAGCTCTTCTTTTTCTGCAACGCTTGTTTTTCTTTAGAGAGTTTTTCGTATTCTAATTGCAGTTTTTTTGCTTCTTCGTCAAATCGTTGTGCGTCATGATTCTTTTTTGTGAGTTCCTTACCATAATTCATAAGAAGTGTCTGATGTTGCTGTCCAAGTACACGTTCACAGGTTGGGCATTTTGCTTGTGGCCCTATTGTTTCAATTTGGTGCTTTTTTGTTGTGATTTCTTTCATCTCCTCCTTGAGACGATAGAGGAGCGTTTTGTTGTGTTCTTGTTTTTTTACAATCGATTGAATGAAGATTGTATTTTTCTCCTGATTCTGTTCATACGAATGTAAATCTTTTTCCAGATTCTTAAATACAGGGAGTTTTTCTTTCTGTTTTTCCAAGATTTCTTGTCGTTCTTTGATTGCTTTTTCCAATGCTGTTATATCCGTTTGAAGACGTTGTTTTTTTTCAAATCTGCTTTTCTTTTCCTCGAGTTGCCCAGCGGTTTTGTAGAGTTCCTCGTACGAGAGTTTTTTTGTTTCGCAGTCTTTTTTTGTTTTAACATGTTCCTCATCAATTCTTTGAAGATGTTTTTTACTCTCTTGTATGTGTTGCATGAGTTCTGTTTGTTTTTTTTGCTGATTTTTGATTTCGATTTCGTAGACATTCTTTTTGTTTTGGCCTTGTTCATCAACAAGATTCTCTTCGAGTTTTTTAACAAGTGTGTTCTTGTCTTTTGTATCTGTTCTAATCTCACTGATGATTTCATCGACTGCACTGATTCCAAGCATACGCAGAATAAGTTGTCTACGTTCACTTGGGTTCATAGAGGATAACGTGTTCAGTTCCTTTTGTTTAGCAAAAATCGATGTGTAGAACGATTTCCAGTCCATCCCTAGTGTTTTCTGCATAAACTTGCTAAGAGTTTCTGCGCCGCTTGCTGCAAGCTTTCCGTTGACAGTCGCACTGCCTGATGCTTGAAGGTTTTTTCCACTCATCTCTCGAACGACATGGTAGATGTCATCATCGAAGATGAAATCAAGTTCAGTCTGGCAAGGCTCAGATGGTGCTGCCCCTTCTCGTTTAATTTGGTTCGTCGCTGTCCGGGCTGCGACAGGACCATAAAGTGTCCATGCCACTGCTTCAAACAAGGTTGATTTCCCAACACCATTCAATCCAACAACGCCTGTGACCCCATCAGGAAACTCAATGGTGCTGTCTTTAAATTTACGGAAGTTTTTCAGCCGAATTGATTTTAGGATCATGGTTTTTTCTCTTGTTCTTCGTGTTTATGGATGTATTGTAGCCCAAGACTGAGCAACATTTTTTTTTCAGCGTACTGTTGGGTGGTGAGAAATTTTTCAAATTCGTCAGCAAGTGATTTAAGCTTATAGCTCTCGTTTAGTGATGTTACATCGTTTTTAAGAGAAGTGGTTTTTATCTCAAAATGCACAGCAGTTTTTGCAAGATTTCGTATTTGATGATAATCAATACCTCGTTGGAGGTGGATTGGGATATTCTCGAGGCGGATTCGTATGATTTTATCGCTTGGATCAATCGTCTGGATGATTTCTTTTACCTTCTGGATGATTTGATCAATGCGGAGGGTCGAGCAGTCGAGCGGGGGTGGGTCAATCATTATCCGAGTTTTCAGAGGGATGAACCGATGTTTCAGTGGTTGCTTTAGGTCAATTTGAAGCACTCCTTTCTGAACGTTTGCCTCTGTGAAACTAAAATGCTCTGTTGATCCAACGTAAAAGACGTTCTCCTGCAGTTTTGTATACTGATGATAGTGACCAAGTGCAATGTAGTCAAACTCCTCTTTTAGGTTTTTTACTGGGATGAAAAGTTCGTTGAACTCATTCATTTTAAATTCCTTAATATCTGCGACCGCACCATGGGCAAGCAAGAGATTGAAATCAGCGTTTTTCTCTATCTTAATTTTTTTGAAATTCGATTCAAATTCCTTTGGACTTTGACAGTGAGGGATTGCATGAATCAGAACTGTTTTATCCTTTATTTTCAAAGAAATGGCTTCATAGCGATTCCTATGGATAGGATACACCTGATTGAGATGTTCAAAAATGTTGAAAATATTCCCTGTTTCTTTGAGTTTTGGTGTTTCATGGTTTCCAGAGATTACCACGAAAGGAATATTTTCTACTGACAGACGAAGGATTTGTTGTAATGCAACGGTGATCGCACGGTTCGACGGTCGAACGGAGTCAAAAAGATCCCCTGCGTGTAGCACAACATCCGGTTTCGTTTGTAAGGCGTAATCGACGCATTGGGTAAAGGTATTATAGACATCCATTTCCCGTTGATTCACACCTTCCTCTGTTGTCTTTCTGTAGGCAGAATAACCAAGATGAGTATCAGCACAATGCAAAATCCTCATAGGTCCCTTCTTCGTGAACGTTTCAAGGAAATAACGTCACAGGCAAGTGTAAGCGCATCAAGTGTTGGGGCTATCGGTGGTGCATAGGCGGTCTCAAGTTTTCGGAAGTCATCGATCGTTAGTTTTCCAAGAACTGCACAGGCCAGAGTGTTAATTCGTTGAGCGGCATTACTCCCAACTGCTTGAGCAGAAATTATTTGTCCAGTTTCGTCATACGCAGAGACTTTAATGACGATTGATTTTTTTCCCGGAAAATACTCAGGCAGAGAATACCCTTTGTATTTACCGTTTACAACCAGCGTGTTTGTAAGGTTCTCTTTCACAGGGCCAACCGCTGCTATCTCTATATCAAAAAATTCTGATGTCCTTGTTAGTAAAACACCAGACGGTAATTGATAGGTGCCACCCGCAGCATTAATTCCAGCTGCAATCCCTTGTCTAACAACAATACTCCCAAGTCCAATACCAACTGATTCACCGGTAATATAATCAATGTATTCAGTACAATCGCCTACTGCGTAGACGTTTTTAACGGATGTTTCTGATTTCTCATTGACCTGTACACCACCAGTCTTTCCTATCTTACATCCGATAGTTTTCGCAAGGGATGTCTCTGATATTGTCCCAGTTGCAATCACAAGCAAATCGGTTTCTATTTTTTTTTCTTCACCTGTCGCAACATCCTTTATGATTAAGGACTTGATGGTTCCCTGATGATCCTCACATCGAACCGCGAGATGATTCGGATGAACAGAGATTTTCTCTTGTAAACTCTGTAGTACCGGTTCGCTCATATCATCATCAAGAGTGTTGGCAAGAATGGTAGGAAGCGCCTCGACGACAGTCATCTTCATTCCTTTTTTATACAACGTATCTGCCATCTCAAGTCCAATGAGTCCTGCACCGACGATGGTTGCTTTTCTATCTTTTTTTATCTGAGCAAGAATCGCCTGACCATCTTTGATTGTTCGTAGAACATGGATTCCTTTCAGTAACTGCCCATTTTTCTGGATGTTTTGAATCGGGGGAATCCATGGATACGCTCCTGTCGCAAGAATAAGACTGTCAAATTCCTTTTCTATTTGTTCAGTACCTTTTTTTGCTATCACACGTCGCTTGTGAATATCGACACCTTCAACGGAGGTTTCAAGATGGAGGTCTATGTGTTCTTTTTTGAACCAGTCTTCTGAAAATTCAATAAGATCGGGGAATGCTGGTACTGTTCCTGCTATCGCGTACGGTAATCCACATTTCGAATATTGTGGGTATGATCCTTTTTCAAAAATTGTTATCGACGCTTTTCTATCTGTTTTCCGTGCGAATTGTCCGCTGGTTCCACCACCTGCGCCACAGCCGATGATAATAATTTGTCGTGCGTTGGTCACTCAAAAACCCCATTCAACTAACTGAGATGTTTTTTTAAACGTTTTTGAAGAAAAAATATTTTGAAAACCAAACTTTGCAGTTAATCTTAAAAACCTTTGAACTATATATTGATATTCGAAAATAGGTTTGGATGTAGGTGCGCTTTTGAATACTATAAAATCATTTAATAGTAAAAACGATGAAAAAGATATCAATACGATAGTAGATGATCTCCTTCGTAGGGCAAGGTCCCAAAAGTACAGGAAAAAATCCTTCCATAATCATTTTTCATCACAAAAAACACCTCTAAGATGTTTAACCTCTGATGTAACAATGATTTTCATGTTTATGGTCTCAGTCTTTGTTTTATTCGTCCCAATCCTATCTCTCTCTATTGTCTCTACCCCAGCTGAGATTAACCAGCATGAAATCTCTATATCGTTCACTCCTGAAACTGTTCATAGTAATGACACGATGCTCATAGAAGTTCGCGTACCTATCTATCTTGACATTTATTCGATTGTTGCTGATATGGGCGGCATCGAACTTGTCGTCTTGTCCTATGTGGAGAATAATTCATATCTCGAGGTATGGCAAGCAACTTGGATGCTTCCTGGTGTTGGTAATGGTTCTTATCTTTCTTTTATCACTTTAGTGAATAAAACAGATGCCTGTTTTAAAGTAAACAAAACATGGACTGTCATATCAGATGAACGAATCGAAAAAGGATTTCTTATAGATAATAGTACTAGGGAGACGTATCTTCAAATAAACCACACAAACATCTCAAACCAACGCAATAAAAATGTCGGGGTCATATCATCCAATATTAGCGATAAAAATCAAACGCATGCGCTCTTGTTAACGGACACTTTTTTTGAAAACCTCTCTCAATCAGAGAATATCACAACCAATGTTCCAACAAATCTAGGTGAAGCGGATTGGTCGATAACCGAGACTGCGCTTGGTAATTCCCACAAACGAGTGCGTATCAGCAGTGACGTTCATTATACAAATGTTACTGCATTTACCACGATAGACAATCGGCCAAGGAATTCAATTCATCTCTACCATATGATCAATGGTTCAAGAACAGAAATAGATTTTTCTTCTTTTGATTTAGATAACGATGGCTTTGTAGATAGAATCGAATGGATTGTTCCTCATTTATCAGAACAAACCTATGAAATTATCATCGAAATAACCAAAGCGGAACACCTTGATGCCGCTAGAGTCTTTCTTTCAGATATCTACGCTGAGGTAAAGCAAGCAGATGATGTCTGGTCAGAATCAATTCACAACGAAGAGTTTGTCCGAGTAACGTTTGAAAAAGCATTAGATGCAGGTAATGATATTACTATTGTTGCACGAAGTGCTGGGGTGTCCCGTATCGAGGTGTATGCAAAGGGCAGTCAAAAGCTTATCACCACTTTTCAGAACGTCACCACAGAAAATAAGTATCAGGTTTTTTTAACAAGCTTAACTGAAACGCAAACCACCTTTGACCTTAAGGTCTGCGGAGATACCGTTGAATATGATTATATCGTCGACCCCACGGGTTGGATCTCACCGACGGGGCATGCTGATCCAAGCAACCAATGGAGTAATGAACTAAGGGCGTATGATGGAAATACTGGTACGTATGCATCTCAGACAGGAGCAATCGGGTGGCGAGGGTTTATTGAATTCACCTTGACCAATCCGATATACTGCGACCGTGTACGGGTTTTTTCTGATTTTGGTTATGGTGTTGTTGATCTTGTTGACATCGATGTTTACAATAGCACAACCTGGGTGGATAAGTATAATGGCACTATTTCGGATGCAACCTGGACAGAGATAAGTTTTCCTGCTGAAACCAATGTGACAAAAGGTAGATTTCGTTATCATTTTTTAGCAGGTGGATGGATTTTTTGGCTCTATGAATTTGAGTTCTGGCAAGGTCAACAATTAACATTACCAAATGGCACAACTCTGAATGTGACATCGATTGATGAAACAACTGCGATTTTACGAGGAAATGTTAGTGATGACGGTGGAGAGCCTTGTGAATATCGATTCCAATATGGGACCGATACCACCTATGGGATTAACACAACATGGGGTGGGAGTAGAGTGAGTGGGTCTGAATTTGGAACGATGATTCATAATCTTAACCTTAGTCAAACCTATCAGTTCAGAGTACAGATTCGTAATAGTATCGGCACCGTAAATGGTTCAAATAATAGTTTTACCACCGCAGTTCCACCGCTTGGATGGATTTCTCCAACCAGCCATTATGATTCAAATTCTAAATGGGAAAACGAGGAAAACAGCTATGATGATGATACCGGTAGCTTTGCGCGTTCTTATCATAGCGTGAATGACCCTAATGGACAATGGAGCTCTTTCCTTTACCTGAATCACAGCACTTTAGTATGTGATAAGGTTCGTTTTTATGCAAAGGGACCAACAGGGGATAGTATTCAGATTGATCAAGTCGATCTTGATGTATACAAAGGTGGGATTTGGGTTGACGTCTACCAAGGTGTGTTTTTAGATAAACAGTGGGTGGAAAAAAATTTCGTCCAGGGGAATGTGACGACAGCACGGATAAGGTTCCGCGTCAATACAAACAATGGTGGCTTATATTATGAGCTCTATGAGTTTGATTTCAATAAATCAAGACCTGTCCCAATCATCTCTAATGCAGGTCCAACTAATGGAAGCTGGGGGGTAAATCTTCGGCCGCAGATGAACATCACCGTGGCTAACCCTGATGGAGCCAACATGACGATCTATTGGTATAGTAACAGTAGCGGCTCTTGGCAACTTTTTGGCCTTAATACTTCCGTTGTGAATGGAACTTATCATCAATGGAACAATAACTTTAGTAACAACAATACTAAATATTGGTGGAAAGTGCTAGTCACAGACGGAACGGATTCGAATTCTTCTTCGTATTATTTTTCAACACCAGATACTATTAAACCTAGCTCAAATGTCGTAGCAATCTCACCATACTGGAAGAAAACTAGTCCGTTGGCGATAACAGCCACCGCTACAGATGCTGGATGGAGCGGATTGAAAAATGTGACTTTGTTTTATCGATTTAGTGGGAATAATGTTTCTTGGGGTGGATGGAAGTTAGTAAGTGTAGACTCCACTTCGCCTTGGTCCTGGAATTTTGCGTTTTCAAACGGAAGTGGATTTTATCAGTTTTATAGTATCGCTTGCGATTATGCAACCAATGAGGAATCTTTTACAGGAATTGCTGATTCCTGGTGTGGATACGATAATGTAGCACCAACATCATCTGTTTTTGTAATCTCTCCATACTGGACGAACGTCGGAACCACGATTAACGCAACAGCTAGTGATGCTACTAGTGGCGTACGGAACATCACGTTGTATTATCGATTCAGCCCTAACAATGTATCCTGGGGTGACTGGATGAGTGTAGGTATTGATTTAATCCAACCCTGGGTTTGGAATTTTGGTTTTTCTAATGGAAGCGGACATTACCAATTTTATAGTAGAGCAAGGGATACTGCAACAAATTCGGAATCCATTCCCGTGGTTCCTGATGCCTGGTGTGGATATGATACAACTATTCCAAGTTCCTTCGTTAACCCAATATCCCCCTACTGGAGAAACACTAATGTAACAATTCATGCAAGCATGGACATCATAGGACCTAGTGGTCTAAAGAATGTCACCTTATTTTATTATCATTCTATAGATAACATGACTTGGTCCGGGCCCTGGAAATATAGCAGCGATGAGGATCCATGGGCTGTGTGCAGTTGGGATTTTACATTTCCTAATCAAACAGGATATTACAGGTTCTATTCCGGTGCCGCAGATAACAGCAGCAACACAGAAAACCCTCCTGTCGTCAACGACACCAGATGTGGATTTGATAATCAATCTCCAATATGTGCGATTGCCTATAATCGGTCGGCATCGTATTTGAAAAGCAATGATTCCCTACAAATTCTTGTTTTCTTTACCGAGCCACTCTCTGGTGTAAATGAATCGAATGTCATTATAAGTATTGCGACAATGGGTGACGGGTCCCTTACGAATGTCACCATGAGTCAAATCAATGACACCTTTTGGTATTATAATTGGACTATTCCTGCTGGCTCAGATGAAGATGGACCTTTTACCGTACAGATTTATGCAAATGATCGGGCATCAAATAACCTTTCCCCATATCCAACCAGTGATTCGACAAGACGAATAGACAATACTGCGCCGATGATTTCTGCAGTTTCTGTAGATAATATAACTCTCGAATCCGTCGTCATCAACTGGATAACAGATGAAAATACAACGAGTAGTGTCGAATATGGGACTACTATCGCATTTGGACTCTGGTTCAATGACTCTGATTTTCTGATGTCTCATACGTGTCTATTAATGAATTTATCTTCAGGTAGTACGTATCACTTTCGTATATTCTCGTATGACCTGGCAGGGAATTTTTATGCATCATCTGGAAGCACCTTTGTGACAAGTAGTCAATCGACGTCAAATAAAAGACCACTGACGAACACCCTAATTCAAAATAGCCCTCCTACAAATCCAACAATCGAAGGCCCATCTCATGGTGACATCCATGTTGAATATAGCTTCACGGTCCGGTCAGGAGATGCAGATTTCGATTCCATTCGATATACTTTCAATTGGGGAGATAGCAGTATAGAATCAAGTGGATTTTCACCAAGCAATGTCTATTGTGTTAGAAATCACAGTTGGTCAAGAGCAGGAAAATATTCAATAAAGGTTTCAGCAAGTGATAACAACACAACCTCTTCGTCTGAAAAAACAATCTGGATCGATGCGCTTGCTGTTGTTGGTTTAGGATATCTTTTAGACACGAACAGCGACGAAATATTCGATGTATTCCATAACAATATGACCGGATTGGAAACTTTAGTCGAAATGAAAGATGAGGGAATCTATCTTATAGATTCTGATGGTGACAAACAATGGGATTACAAATATTGCGTATCTACCGATATGCTTTCGATGATAGTTCGACAATCCATAAATACTGAAACAAGACAATTTCCCTTTTTGTTGATTGGACTGTTCTTCTGCCTGGTCATCTTATTCTCACTCCTGTATTTCCATAGGCGGGCTCTAAAAAAATAACAGGGTATCGCCTCGTTCATAGACTCAGTTCTTTGCTAAGAATTCGAATTTCATGCTTCTGTGATATTTGTCTTGTGGTAGGTTCTTGTTCTCAATTTAATAAATCTATCAAGGAGAGTGCAGCTTGGATGTTCTTTGACGCAGAGATGCTTTCGATGATTCTTTCTATTAGAATTACTACGGATTGTGACCAGCGGAAAAATTTTAGTGTTAATACTGCGTGTTGCATCCTTTGTAGGGACATCTCGTAGTTATCCTCCCAAAGGGTCCCAATGATTCCTTGTGAAGCGTTTGGTGCGTACAACCAAAGAAGTTCTGTAAGAAACGCCTGTTCCTGCATGTTCTTATCAAGCTCTGTGAGGAACGAAGTGATGTTGATACCACTGTGAATCATCAAAAGGGCGAGTGCTTCATTGGCTTCATTTTCGAACAGAAATACTGTTTCTACACCCTGGCACAGGGCTGTTATATTTCCATGACCATATTTCTGAAGCAGCTCGAGAGATACTGCAGCTGCCTCTCCGGTCTCGTAGGGGTCGTAGAAATCGTTATCACAGATATGTACTGGGACATAAATCGAAGAGCACGCATGGTTTGCAGCAAACCACCCACTGCTTAACATGTCTGGATGGTCTTTTGGTATTTTAAATACCATCGCAGCCTCGTACAGGTAACGATCCTCACACAGGGGGCGAAGTCCATCAAGCTCTGCGGTATGCATCCGTGACCAGCGGATCATGTCCTGTACGGTGATAGTACCAATCGCAGGTTGTATCTTTTCGAGAAGCTCCTGTTCCCATGCATACACTGATGTACACATCGAAATCTTTGCGGTATTTTCCTCTATTTCCAACAGTTCTACACGAAATGGTCCGATAGTTGCTTGTTCCCCTACTGAGAGGGTGACTTGGGTGTCTTGCTCTTTATAAGTAAACAGGAATGCAGGGGCTACTGTTAGGGTAATCGTAGAAGGCGTTATTTGTTTGATTCGCACCCCACAGACAGACCCAAGACGGACAGTAGCGCCACGTCGAACCACTGTTTCTTTCTGTGCATCAAATGACGATGCAATCGGCAGCGATCTGATGAGCTGGGTTCGCCAAAGGTCTTTTGGGTAATTGGACATGACGAGAACTTCAGAGATATTTTTTATCGTGTACCGTAGTGCATCTGCTTCGATGACGACTGCTTTCTGAGGGCCAACCAAAAACAGATTCTCTGAGACGCCGGTGGCATGAAGCCGATCTGTTGCTTCCTTGGTAAGTAAGAGGACTGCGTCGTCTTCGTTATCTGCGGTTTGGCAGGCGTACCTGATCCAATCAAAGTCATCCCATGCGTTCTTTGTTGGGTTAATCCAGTGTGAAAGCGTGTCTGCATCACCAAAGGCAAGTCCAGCATCAGTCAGTACCATCCCTGCTTTGACGATATTGGGGGGTGTGTCTCCCTGTGTTGCGACACCAAGAAACGTATGGGTGACAGTAAACTCCCAGGGTCTTCCGGTCCAGGGATGATGATAGGTGTAAAGTATCCCTTTTGGCACTCTGCAAAGGACTTGTAAGCCTTCGCGACTCGGGTCTCTGACTTTTAAAAAAAGACTGTAGTCGCCAGCAGTTGCCTCAGAGGGTATCACGATATCCTTGCAGCTTTTTCCAGCAGGGAGCGTGAGTAGAGAACAGAACAGAATGGATAGGAAAAGAATCGAAAGTACTTTCTGTTTTTCCCTCATATAGGATTAAAATATAAAACCAGAATATATAAACGTATGCTCCAAGAAACGGACTTATTCAGCAGATTCTTCTTTCTTTTTCTTTGCTGTTTTCTTCGTGGTCGTTTTCTTCTTGGTGGAAGATTTTGCTTTTGTTTTCTTCTTTGGTGTCTCTTCCTTTTCCAAGTCCTCAGCGGTCAGTTCTTCTTCAATCGGTTCTTCTTTTTCTTCTGAGGTTGCCTCTTTTTCTGGTTGTTCTTCGGTCAGTTCTTCTTCCGAGGGAACTTCTGATTCTTCCGAGCTTGGTTCTTTTGGTTGTTCCTCTGGTTTCTCTACTGGTTCTGTTGGTTTTTCGTCTTCGATGATTACGGTCGGGAGGCGAATGATTTCTGTTTTATTGACCTCGATACGTTTCACGGGGTAGTAAATCTTACAGTGTTTGTAGATTTCGCTGCCGGTTTTTCCATCCAGGCAGTCTTTGATAAAGGAATTGAGTGTTTTCGCTTTTCCTTCTTTGGTGATGACCTCATTCATGACGTCCCTGATGAGTTTCTTTTGTGAGCTTTGAATTCGTTTCTCGGCGATCGCGAAGGGTTTTACTCGCAGGAGCGCGCCGTCCCTGGTCTCCACGTCGAAGACCCCGTCAACACGGGACTTTCTCCGTCTGATCATCCGTCGGAGGTAATCTGAGGTGAGCAGATGACCTTTCAGTTGGGTATGTGCCGTGTTCTGTTCGATTTTATCGATGGAAAAGAGCAGTTTAATATGAGATTTCCGAAAATCATTGGTGATGTCTTGAAGGGACACTTCGGTGACTCTGCCAATGAGGCTTTCTGGTGTCTCTGCTAACGTCTCAGCGACCGGGACATTATTGAATAAGGATGGTGCGAGTATCGTGTACCAGTTTTTTGCTTTCCATCGGTCTTTGACTTTTCTGGTTGTCGTGCGTGCACGTGCTTTGGCCATATCTATCACTTATAATGATCGTCATTTTTATTATTAAGGGATTTTTGCAGTAATAGAGTTCTTATACTTAAATGCTACGAGGGGGTCAGTAGTTCCGAAAGTAGGGAGGGACGACTGAAAAATCTGACGAAAAAAGTCGGTGGAGAATTCACGGAAATGTAACGGAGTCATACCTTCGAGACGTTCAAGCGTATATGAAGAACCGCTGTTAAAAGGCATCAATGATCTTGAGATTTCGTTCTTTTGCTTTTTTTTGCAGCTCCTCCCGGAGTTCCTTGTAATAGCTTTTCTCTTCCAACAGATGAAGAGAAAACATATGCAGTATATCTCGGTTCTGCTGGAGTTTTTTCTCTACATTCTCCCAGATTCCTGGTCTCAGACGTAGCATATCTATCCAGAGTTCTTGGGCGCCGAGATTCTTGATTGTATCAAGGATTCTTGGGATTTCTGCCTTGGGTATTGTGGGGTACACCGGGCCAAAGAACACCGCTGTCCGCAGACCTGCCTCGGAACATTTTTTTAACGCGGCGAGCCGGTCTTGGATAGGGGATGCCCATGGTTCCAGAAGCCTTCGTTCTGCATCATGAATCGTTCCGATGCTGAACATGACCTGTGCATCAGAAAACCGTGACAACAGATCGATATCCCGGGTCACCAAGGCTGATTTTGTTTGGATGTGTGCCGGGAAATCATATCGGAGGAGTTGCTCTAAACAAAACCGAGTCAGCTGGTATCGCTGCTCCAGTGGCTGGTATGGGTCGGTGACCGTTGATATCCCCACCACGCCTGGTTTCTTGGTTTTTACCTCTTTTGCTAACACCAAGGGGATGTTTTTTTTCACTTCAATAAGTTGCCCCCAATCCTGCCGGGGTATCCGGAGCACATTTGGTGCATAGCAATACGCGCAGTTATGCATGCATCCCCGGTAGGGATTCAACGAGTAATCAAGCCCAGGTAACGTTGAACGGGATAACGCGGTTTTACACAGCACCTCTTGTGTTTTCATCTTATCTCACCATAAAATCTTCTAATTTCCTCTGGTATAGCTGGTTCTTCAGCACTGCGCTGTTCCGTATCCATCGTTGCACCGGGATATCCATGATTTCGGAAACGTAGATGAGTGATTCCTGGACAGTGTTGAATTTTTTCGGTGGTTGGGTCAACGCATGCCGCACGCTTTCCCGAACGTTCCATACACCAATTGGCATGATATACCCCGGATGTGCCTCTCGGAGGATCACCACCCCTGCCTGGCGTCGTTCTTTGTTGAGGAGCTCGTTAACCGCGAGTCGCGCCGCATAATAGCACCCACCGATCTCCGCATACGTCGTCCGGCCCTCATAGAACTCATAGCTGTTGAAAATGGAAATCCCGGTCCCATACTGGTTCCAGGTCGTGTTCGGATACCATGCTTCAATGAGCTCATACTGCCATTCCGAGGGCGTCATCAGAATGATCCATCGATTATCAAATTGATTCAGGTAGTACGCGCGGACCTCGTTGATGAAGGGATAGGTTTTTGTTTTTTTCATCAGCTCCGCACCAAGGGTTGAATCCACTGCGGTGATACTCCATCGAGTTGGCACAAAGCGTCGGTTCTTTTTGATGCCAAATGCTCCGACACTAAACGCGCGTTGTATCTTTGAGATGAACACCCCATTTTTATAGATGTCAAGGATGGCATCCCGTGCTTTCAGGTCTGTGTCATAGTAGGCTTTTTCGATGTGTTGCTCGTATTTCGGGTTTGTGATATCCAAGGTTCTGAGTGGAGCAGATGGCCCATGTGGTTGGATTTCATCATAGAACGCTATCTTCCCGTAGGGTTTTTTTTCAAACACGGCGTCTGCGAACACTGCGTTCTTCGAAAGGGCTAGCTCCCTGGTGAATTCCACAATTCGGTGGGGGCTTTCAACGTTGGTGACATCCACGGTGAATTTTCCTCTGACGAGCTGACTACGGAAGTCCACGATGTCATCGAGTGTTTTATGCAGCCATCGCTCTGGCGTATCGATTTCTGAGGTATCTCCCATGACTGGGGGGATCATCGGGCCTATTGCTACCTTTGGATATCCGATCCTTCCAATAAAGACGCTTGGTGGTGATGCTCCCTCGAGTCGTAAACTGTTCAGTAACGGTTTTGTCTTTACTTTGGCATGATACCGGACAATCACTGGGCATCGGTTTTTGCCGCATAAAAACTTCGTTCCTCTGCAGAGAGCGCAGAGGCTTGTTGATTCCTTTTTCTGAGTAGGAAAAATTCTCTTCTGATTCTTTGTGACGTTTTGCACCAGATCCCCCATGGTTCAAACACTCTTTTATACCTTTATTGGAGAGCAGTGAAAGTATATATTTATTTATCTTTCAGAGACGGGTCACGGATTTTTCATACGATTCGTCTCACCCAACAGATGGTATATTTCCCGATAGTAAACTTTTTATCGACAATCCATCCATCCCTCATATAGAAATGGAACGCTGGTCTACTGGTATTTGTTACGCCAGTCACCCCTCCGTACCCATTCGTTTTGGCATAGTCATATAAAAAATTTAACATCGAACGGCCATATCCTTTCTGCTGATACTGTGCTTTGGTTCCATAGAAGATAAGCTCAAGGCATTTTTTGTCGTATACTGGTTTATTTTTGTTGTACGCCCAGAGCTGTTGAATACCTTTTAACTTTAAGGTCCTCAGCAGGGAAAACCCAAAGGGAATGGTCCTTACAAAACTTGGTTTGCTATCAGAATCAATACAGATTCCAACGCAGACAAGATGATCGTCTTTTTTGATGCCAAATATTTTTATCGAACCTGTTTTTTTGTATAATTTGATTAAACTTCGGATGATTGTTTCTGTATGTTTAGGGTTTTCGATCAGTGCTGGTATCTGAGGGGAGTCATGAAATGCAGTAATGATAATCTCCATATATTCAGGTTCATTTTGTTCATTTAGCTCTCTGATTTTTTGCTCATGGGACATCTATTCAACCCCTTTTACAATGAAGTTTTTATTTTTTTTCTCCTACCGCACCGATATAGCGATGAGTGACTGCAATATACTCTTTTGACGAATAATGCTGTTGGAGGAGCTCACCAGTTCGTGTGATGATTTTTTCTTTCCGATTTTCATCGATGAGTTGTATAATTCCTGCTGCGACACCTGATTTTATCAATTGTTCCATGACGGGTTCTGTTCTGTCGAATGGGAAGATCTCCCTTCCTTTCCAGGCATCAATGATCTTAAAACCGTTCATTCTCATCCTGTGAATCAGGGTTCCTGTCGTGAGATAAAACTGTGGTTTTATATAAGAGATCAACGCAGTCGGTTCTTCTGATACTGCTATAAGAAAACAGAACACAAACTCCCAGTTCGACAATATGCTATTATCAATGATTCCTATTTTTCCATGGACACTGAGGGTTCTTTGAGCCTCAAAAAGAATCTGTGGTGGAAGATACCCTAGGCCCCATGCACAGGTAATACAATCATAACTCTGTGAGGGTTGGTTTTTTAGAAAATGATACGCATCATCATGGACAAAACGGCAGGTATCGCCGTATTTTTTTTGTGCCACAGCAATCATTTGGTCCGATGAGTCAACACCAGTAACGACACCCTCTGTGAGCTCAGAAAGTTTTTGTGTCACAAAACCTGTGCCACATGTCAGGTCAAGGCATTTCCCCTGTTTTGGGGGTTCTACTCTTTTTAGCAGGTCCTCAGAAAGGGAGGCCATATATGTTGTCCAAAACGTATCATAGAAAGAGGCGACCTCATTGTAGCCAGTTTGTACGAGCTTGCTTGAATCATTTCTCTGGTTCAGACAAAGATCAAAGGCTCGCAGACCTAGTTTGAACCACTGTCGATGAAGAATTCCTCTCACCCATTTCCATGTTGATGTAATGATAAGAAAAATATCCCAGGTTGTTATTAAGCTTTAGGATGATGTTAAGGGATTTTTATTTTTCTTCGTAACGTCTCAAGCCACGAGGGTATTCCTTCGACGGTCCGACACATGCATCGTTGAGCGAATATCTGCCGGTATCTCATGTCGCATTCCACACGATTCTCAAGATTTTTTTTAATGGAGGCACCAAGTCGTCCACCACGCCAGTCCCAATCGGTGAGTAAGATGATTTTCGTATATTTCTGGGCTATGGTGTCACAAAAATTAGACACGGACTGTCCTTTGTTAAACCGGATAATCTCACCGGTCATCTCAAGTCTGCGTAATGCAGCGATATCCTTTTCTCCCTCTACGATGATGGGAACTGTTGTATTCTCCTCACGTAGTTCAACGAGTGTTTCTTCTAATTCTTGGACTGTTTGTTCATCATCCATGGAAAACCGTCCCCAGTTTTGCATGCACCGCTTCAAGAGAGATGTTCTTCAGGCATACGGTTTTTTCCCTGGTCTTCTCACCACTGACCAGCAGCACCTGTTTTCCTTCCAGGTGAAAAAACTGTGCGATGGTTTTGACCACTTCACTGTTTGCTTTATTCTCCTTTGCTTCAGCCTTGACCTTGATTTCTAGAGACTTTCGCCAGGGATTATATTGTACTGGAAAAGACGTGTGCGTCGACCCTGGAACCACATGCAAGCATAGAAGAACGCCTTGCTTTGATGCTTTCACTGCATCCGTATATGAAGTCATACTCTCGACGGAACACCAATTACGATTGTGTCAATTTCAGGATGGCCTCTGCAAGGTCCCCGTTCGTCTCCTGTAACGCCTTTCGCACCTCTGCCTCGGATTTGCCTGTTTGTTCCATGATCAACTGAATATCCTCTTTTTGTGTGTCTTGGGGCTCTTGACCTCTGTTTTTCACGGTTGGGTTCCCGATGATTTGGAACGTCTTCTGACCCTGCGCCTCCATCACCGTCACCTCCGCGGAGTCAAAGATATATTCCTTTGTGTCTGTTTCAATAATTACCTTCTCTACATTATCGATGTTCTTGACATTGATCCCGAAACGTTTCATCATCTGAGCAAGTTGCCTGCTATTCATCTTCCCTGGCATCATAGGTAACAAATCCTGGTATGGTTCCGAAGCATATATAGCGTTCTATTCGTTTAACATTTTTGGTATGATATCAGAAGCAGAAATGAAAGTGCTGGATCGGAACGCTGAGTACTTTGGAGTACCAACGTTGCATCTCATGGAGAATGCAGGCAGAGGTGTCGCTGAGTTTGTCAGAAACACCATCAAAGACACAAAAAAAACCATCCTTCTCCTGTGTGGAACCGGAAACAACGGAGGGGATGGGTTTGTCGCAGCGCGGTATCTCACGCAATATTACAAGGTGACTATCTTTCTTGCTGGAGCGGAGGTCAAAACGGAAAATGCCAAGGAGAATTTCCATAAACTCCAAACCTACGAAGTAAAAATCTACAACTCCTTACAAGACCTAGACCGACTTCTGACAGAACACGAAGTCCTCATCGACGCGCTCCTTGGGACCGGGCTTTCCGGTGAGCTGAAAGACCCCTATTCCACGATGGTAAAAAAAATCAAACAAACACCGAAAAAAATCATCCTCTCTGTTGATGTCCCGACCGGTCTGGGTTCCACACAAGCAATCAAACCTGATTACACGCTTACATTTCATGAGAAAAAAGAAGGGATGAATGAAACGAACAGCGGAAAAATCACGATCGTTGACATCGGTATCCCTCAAGAGGCGCTCGCCTATGTCGGACCCGGGGAGCTTTCCGTGTTCTATCCACGTCATGCGCAAAAATCACACAAAGGCGATAACGGGATCGTCCTGGTGATCGGTGGCGGACCGTATATTGGAGCACCCGCGCTCAGTGGTCTTGCTGCACTACGAACCGGTGTCGATCTGGTCTATATTGCAACACCACAACGTTCCTGGGAATCTGTCGCTGCGTTTTCACCAAATTTCATTGTCAAAGATCTCACACATGATCTGCTTACGAAAGAAGACATCCCGATTATCGAAGAACTTCTTGGAAAATGCACCGGAGTCATTCTTGGCCCCGGGCTTGGCACTGCCTCAGAAACAGAAGAAGCCATTCTCCCGTTACTTCAATGTATCATCGCGGAAAAAAAACCCTTAGTCCTGGATGCAGATGCCATCAAACCCGTCGGAGAAAACCTTTCACTCATTAAAAATTCACCAACTGTCGTCACTCCCCATGTCGGTGAATTCAAAAAACTCACAGGAATCGCACTGTCACAGGACCTTGACACGCGGATTGCGGTCGTGAAAGAATGGGCCAAAAAACTCGGGATAACGATTTTCTTAAAAGGATACATTGATATCCTCAGCGACGGAGAACACATCAAACAAAATAAAGTCCATAATGAAGCGATGACCGTTGGCGGGACCGGAGACGTCCTGGCAGGCATCATTGGAGCGTTACTCTCAAAAGGAGTACGACCGTTTGAGGCTGTCAGGATCGCCGCATTCCTCAACGGAGAAGCAGGTAACGAGACATTTCAAAAAAAATCCTATGGGTTGCTTGCCACCGATATCATCGATGAAATCCCGACTATCCTGAAAAAATATCTCTAACCTTCTTTTAACACCATTTTTTCGAAGAAGTATCTCTCTATTCCCAGATTGCTTTGACTTCCTGGTGTTTCACAAGCTCTCCAGCAACTTGATACAACACCCATGCGAGAAAGGCGGGTTCTTGTTTCATCTCCTCAGAGAGTACTGTAGCGATCTTCTGTTTCATCTCTTGTTCTAGTTTATCAGGATTTTTCGGCCACTCTGCATACTGATATTTTTTCATCCATTCTGCAGTGTGGTTGATCACTTCGGTCTTTCTATCCGCGATCTTCCGTACTGCTTTCTCAGTTTTTTTCACAAACATTCCCGACGATTTCTTTTCCCACATGATTCCATCCTTACCACAGATATCGCTCTGAGCGATAAAAGCCTTTATGTTATGTTAAAAAAACGTTTAAGAACTCTTTTGTAATCAGCGGTTTAGATGAAGTATTTCCCAATATAGGTGACCTATGCAGCCAAACCTTCAACCACTCATCGATGAGCCCGCGCTTCTGCTCAAAGAAAAAAACTTGCTTGTCATTGCAGATCTTCACATTGGTATCGAAAGCGAATTACGGGAAAAGGGACTGCAAGTGCCCTCCCAGACAAAGTTAATGGAAGAACGATTGATTTCCCTTGTTACAAAACACACCATACAGGATATTATTTTTCTTGGAGATATTAAACATACGATTCCTTCTTCGACTCGTGAAGAACGGACGGATGTGAAAAACTTTCTGGGTGTTATGAAATCGTATGGTACCCTTCACATTCTCCCAGGGAATCATGATGGGAATATTAATCGGTTCCTCGCACCCGGTATTCAACTTCATCCCTCTGATGGGTTTGTTTTTGAGGGAATCGGCTTTACCCATGGTCACCGTAAACCCTCTCCTGACGTTATGCACTGCGATCAAGTGGTCATCGGTCATTCTCATCCATTGGTATTATTAATAGATCGTCTTGGTTATCGGACGTTTGAACAATGTTGGTTGAGAGGTTCTCCGCTTCCTCATATTCTCCAAGAGAAATATCCTGAGTCACCAACGTCCCAAATTCTTCTCATGCCCGCGTTTAACCCGTTATGTGGCGGAACCGCGGTGAATCAAGATTCCTTGCTGGGGCCGTTTAGTTCCCTTATTGATGTGGACAATGCTGAGTTGTATCTGCTGGATGGTTCGTCACTGGGGAAAGTCAAAGACATCAGAGAATCAAGTTAATCTTAAATATACCATATGATATACGAAACCGACTTATTACAACCTACCGATGTCTATGGAACTGAATCTCTCTGAAAAAGTCAGCAGCCTACTGCAGGCAATATTTCTCCTTATTCTACCTTGGATTGTCCTCATTATCGGACTTGTGGTATCAATTGAGAATGTCTGGTTTTACCTGTTATGTGTCACTTGGTTTGGTTGTGGTCTTATCTTTTTTGAAACCTTGAATTAGCATAGTTGGATGTTACTCGTTTTTTATTCAATCTAAAATGATTCTCTCTCATATGCTGACGTGTATTCAAAGGAAAATAAGGAGGGGGATGCATTAAAAGTGGGAATTTTTTCTTTTTCATCGATTCCCTCTGGAAAACGCCGATAGTTATATATATTTGAATTAATATACTAATACAGTTAATTGAAAAGGAGGAATACATGAAGAAAATATTATGCGTAGCAATTTGTATGCTGATGTGCGTTACCACCGGAGTGGTAGCTGGGACCGAAACACAAGATGCAAATCCTGACCCGCAAGTTCTTGTACAGAGCACAACCCCGAACCGAGATATGTGGGATGTCCAATTTAACTACCCGGTGGGTGTCGACACAGGTTCTCTCTATCTGGGTGGTTGCGGATTTGACGGGACGTACTTCTATGCCCCTGAGTGGAATTCTGCAACTATTTATCGATTTGATATAGACGGTACCTATCTTGATTCGTTTACCATCTCTGGAGTGTCTAGTCTAAGAGATCTCACCTATGATGGGACCTATTTTTATGGTGGTAATGCCGCTGGCTTGTTTTTATGGCAAATGGATTTCACGGCTCACACGCTTGTTTCCACCATTTCACTTCCTGTGGCAGCTCGATCCTGTGCCTATGATGCGGATAATGATGGTTTTTGGGTGAATGTCTGGAGTACTGATTTGATATTATACAGTCGAGCGGGTGTGGAACTGGATAGAATCACCGCTCCCGAGAGTCTGTACGGATCTGAATGGGATGGTTGGACGAAAATTGATGGATACGAGGGCCCGTTCCTCTGGGTGTTCACCGGAACTTCTACTGGTGTGGATGGTATCGTAAAAGCATATGATATTCCAACCAAGGCGTTAACCACGACTTCCCATAATGTCGCTCAAGAACTCGGTGCTGGTATCGCAGGTGGGTTATTCGCTACTGAGCTATTTGAGACAGGGACTTTCACGTTAGGTGGTATCTGCCAAGGGTCTACCAACGACTATATGTTTGGATATGAATTATGCACGACGAATGCACCCCCTGAGACTCCTGGTGCACCAACTGGACCAGCAAGCGGTACCATTGGCGTCTCCTACTCATTTAGCGCAACCACCACTGACCCTGAGGGAGAAAACGTCGCGTACATGTTCGACTGGGGCGATGGAACATTCAGCGATTGGACCGCATATGTTGCATCTGGTGCAGCTGGCTCAGCATCTCATTCCTACCCACTACCCGGGGATTACGTTATTAAAGCAAAAGCAAAGGATATCAACGGTGGAGAAAGCGACTGGTCTGATGGCCACACCATTACTATCCTTGACGCACCCCTTCCTAGGGTTGAATGGATTAAAGGCGGGTTATTCAAGGTGTCCGCATCCGTCACAAATATGGGTGGCGTCGCGGCAACGAATGTTCCTTGGACTATCTCACTGGCCGGTGGTGCCTTCATTGGAAAAGAAACCACGGGAACCATCGCAAGTATTGACCCAGGCGTTCGTGAGACCATCAAATCAAAATTCATCCTTGGATTCGGAGCAACAGTTATCACTGTCACGTTCGGAGACGATACGAAGACACAGGATGCACAGATTCTCCTCTTCTTCATTAAAATATAAGTATAGAGTGAACGAGAGGAACTCTAGCACCTTCGAAGGGATTAGTCCCTTCCTCTTTTTTTCTTTTTATTTTCAATTCATCAGATGAGAGATTATCCAGACGGAGTATAGAGAATTTGAAACCTTTAAGTTGATGCAAGACGATGGAGGTCAGGCACTTGAATGATTGAGGGTGGCGGTCTGGTGATAGGAACGATGTTGTGCTTCTTCTCTCACGTTTTCACGAATGCAAAGGAACGATGTCAAAGATTAACAATGTAAATGAGGGAATGGTAACTACAATGGTTTTGGAGGAGGAAAAGAGGATACCAAAGGGATTGATGTCACCGATGAAGAAAACCTAAAATGATTTAAATCACCTACCGTATTCAGTTTTCCTGTTGATCGGGATGGTTAATTATATTATCGTCACAGGCGGAGTCATTTCTGGGTTAGGAAAAGGAATCACAACCGCATCGATTGGAAAGATTCTAAAGAATCACGGATATAAGGTCACCGCGATTAAAATCGACCCCTACATCAACTTTGATGCAGGAACCCTCCGACCAACGGAACACGGCGAGGTCTGGGTCACCGAAGATGGTGGGGAAATCGACCAGGATCTTGGCCACTACGAACGCTTTTTGGACATCAACATTCCCAAGTGCAACAACATCACCACCGGTCAAGTCTACAGCGCGGTCATCGAAAAGGAACGAAACGCCAAATACCGTGGGAAAACCGTCCAACCAATCCCGCATGTTACCGATGAAATCAAACGACGGATTCGCGCACCAGGCGAAGAAACAAAAGTTGATTTCGTCCTCGTCGAAATCGGTGGAACGGTCGGTGACTACGAAAATGTCTTGTTCCTCGAGGCAGTCCGTCAGATGAAGCATGAGGGAGAAAAAGTCATATACATCCACGTCACGTATGTCCCAGTCCTCAAATCAGTTGGTGAGGCAAAAACCAAACCAACCCAACATTCCGTCAAACTCCTCCGTGAGATTGGTATCCAACCTGATTTCATCATTACCCGTTCTGAAAAACCACTCGATGATGTACGGAAGGAAAAAATCGCTTTGTTCTGTAACGTCTCCGGGGAAGACGTCATTTCAGATTCAAATATCGATAATGTCTACGGGGTTCCCTTGTTATTCGAGGAGCAAGACCTCTGTAAAAAAATTCTCAGAAAACTAGGATTACGGAAAGAAGAACATGATTTCAACACATGGAAAAATTACATCGCGAAAATCCGGAAATTAGACAAAAAGGTAAAAATCGGCATCGTCGGGAAATATTTTGATATTGGAGCATTCAAGTTATCTGATTCGTATATCTCCGTTATCGAGGCAATCAAGCATGCCTCATGGAATAACAATGTCAAACCCGAGATCGAATGGATCGACTCAAAAATCTTCGAAAAAAAGGTACGGAAGATCGTCAATCTGAAGAAATTCGATGCAATCATTGTCCCTGGTGGGTTTGGTCTCTCTGGTGTGGATGGGAAGATTGCAACCATTAAATATGCTCGAGAGAACAACATCCCCTATCTTGGGTTATGCCTTGGTATGCAACTAGCGGTGGTAGAATATGCACGAAACGTCTGCGGGTTGAAAGATGCGAATACCACAGAGGTGGAAAAAAACACATCACATCCCGTAATTGATTTCATCCCTGATCAAGTCAAAATCGTCACAGAATCAAGGTATGGTGCAACCATGCGACTTGGTGCGTATCCAGCGATTCTCTCTGAAGGATCCGTCATCCGAAAATTATATAACGATACACATAAGGTCTATGAACGTCACCGACATCGCTTCGAAGTCAATCCTAAATATATAGAAATACTTGAGAACAAAGGCTTGGTGTTCTCTGGGCGTTCCCCTGATGGGATCCTTATGGAGTTTATGGAGTTACCCAGTCATCCCTATTTTATCGCAACCCAGGCACACCCCGAGTTCAAATCGCGACCGATGAAACCTGCACCTCTCTTCGATGGGCTGATCAAAGCAGCCAAGAAAAAGAAAGAATAACACCCTTACATTGTCTTCGGCTCAAAAATCGTTTTATGCAGCACCAGGTTACTTGCGAAAAACCATATCGGAGGGATGAAGGCAACGAGGATGATGTACATATTCAACGAGCTTAACATAAGGGGGGTAGTCGCATACATGAAAATAACAATGATCCCAATCCATCTCCTGATACGTGCCCGGTCGAAGGTTTTAATCGAAAACATTTTATGAATAGAAAAAAACGTAGCAATCGCAAGCAACACCAGTACTATTATCTGCCAGAGGTTGTACGATAATCCCAAAACAACAAAGGGGAGGAAAATCAAGCCGATCCGTAGGATTTCTATCAGATATCCTGTCGTTTTAAACGAGAGAGGTAAAGCAATAACGCCCGCCTGTATCTTTGCCCCGAGGCGTATCGCAACTGTGTTCGCACTCCCTGCTTTATCATGGTCGATATCCTTAACGGCACCATTTATCATATTCATGAAAAGAACCTGTATCCCTCCTATTAAGGCGACAATATAGGTTAACCCTGTCGGAGTACCGATTGTCCATGCTCCAAAGAGAATCAGGAAAAAAATAGCACCGGCAAGCACAAGATCCATTCCCGGGTATTTCTTGCTCAGCACATCATAAAGAGTTGCTAAGAAATACGCGATAAGAAGAATGGAGGCAAGTACAAGAAAAGTAAAAAACTCAGAGAAAAAAACAAAAGATAGGAGGAACGAACCAATCATACAAACAATTGCAAAAAGTACTGCACGCGTTCGGGTAAGACTTCCTCGGACTAACGGTCGAGCGAGCAGTTCTTTGGAGAGCTTATCGAGTCGAACGTCGATGACATCGTTAATCACAAATCCGTAAATATGGGCGAGACATCCGATGATGAATAAAATACATAACTGCCAAAGAGGTAACGAGCCCACATCCCCCATAGACAACGCACCGAGAACAGGAGCAACAGCGGTAAGGCCCATGTTGAACAGACGTGTTATCTCAATGTAATCACGGAGCATTAACACAGAAGTAAACCAGAGCCCCATAAAAAACCATCGGTGTCCTACCTATAGCTTTTTATACCGATGTCTATTTTTTTCTTCTGTGCTAGAAAAACTTCGCTCGTTCGCAGACATCGGTCGGACGCAAGGGATTACCACATCGGCGTCCGTTGCGATAGTTGGTGCCTTAACCTCAACAATCTCCGTGGAATGGTACCATATCGTTTATTTAACGATCCTTTCGATTTTCGCCCACATGGTCTTAAACACCTATATTGCGTTAGGCGATGTCGAACTTGACGCACAAACGTATGTCCCATCCAGAAACCCGGTTATTAGTGGTCTTCTAACGAAAAGAGAAGCAATACTGTTTTTCTATACTGGGACTATCGTTTGTCTACTGTTAATTGCACTTCTTTTATTCTCAATTGATTCTCTCTTTGTTCTCCTGTGCTTTCTATGCTCCATTCCTGCCTTTGGATCTCTCATCTGGTATGGTTGGAAAGGGAAAAAAGTCATCATCTCTTATGATTTTACATTTTCAATTTCATATACCTTTTTTGTACTCTTCGGAGTATTCGCGGTAGGAGGGATGCCAACAACATATACCTGGATTTTCATTGGGGCTGTCATCTTTGCAGCTACCGCGTTTGCTCAATGGGAAAACGGTCTGAAGGACGTTGATGCAGACCGCAGTGTCGGAGTCAAGAGCTTTGCTGTTGTCACTGGTGTGAGAAACAATCAAAAACTTCATTTTACACACCCATACTTCCTCTATGGATGTAGTTTAAAAATCGGATTCCTTCTCTGCGTTTTTCTCGGATATTGGTACTCGCGGGACATCAATTATCTGCTCTTCTTTTTAGTGTACGGAATTCCATCCCAGATCTACATTATGTATCGATTTTTAGTAAAACAAAAACCACAAGACCACCGACGAACAATTCTTCTTGATGTGACCTTTACTGCAATCCTTGCGTACTCAACCATCTACGGGTACACCGGAATCGTGCCTATTGTCTTACTGATTATCTACCTCATTGGGGGATACCTGATTGGATCTTTGATACAATCAAATTGTGAATTTAAATTTGGAAGATTCTCTGTTTTACGGAAATAAAAAAAAACAGACCCTTATTTATTTTTTTAAATATGCATCAATCGCTCTGGCTGCTCGCTTCCCTGCTCCCATCGCAAGAATTACGGTCGCAGCACCAGTGGCAATATCACCACCAGCAAAAATTTTCGGTACTGATGTCCTTCCGTCATCATCGGTAATAATATTCCCATGTTTCCCAATTTTTAGCTCCTTCATGGTCTGGGGGATTAAGGGATTCGGACTTTGACCAATCGCGACAAGTGCAGTATCAATCGCTAACCTTTCTTCAGAGCCGGGAATCGGTATTGGTCGTCTCCTTCCTGATTCATCCGGCTCCCCCAGCTGCATTTTGAGATATTCAACTTCTTTCAGGATTCCGTTCTCATCTCCGATGAACCGAATGGGAGCGATCAACAACATGAAGATGACTCCTTCCTGTTTAGCGTGTTCGATTTCCTCTGCCCTTGCTGGCATCTCTGCTTCGGTTCTCCGGTACAGGATGTATGATTTCTCAGCTCCTAACCGTAACGCGGTTCGTGCACAATCCATCGCGACGTTCCCTGCCCCGAAGGTGACGACGACTTTTCCCATTTTCACTGGTGTATCATATTCTGGAAATCTGTATGCCTTCATCATGTTGATTCGGGTGAGGAATTCGTTTGCTGAATAGACGCCATCAAGGTTCTCCCCAGGGATATTCAGCCAATTCGGAAGACCCGCTCCGGTCCCTATAAACACCGCATCATACTCGTTCATAAGTTCTTGAACTGTAATAGTTTTACCTACTACGACATCGTAGTGGATGTCAACCCCGAGGCTTTTTATGTATTGAACTTCTGCTTTCACAATCGCTTTTGGGAGGCGGAACTCGGGAATTCCGTACATGAGCACTCCACCGGGGTCATGTAACGCTTCAAAGATAGTGACCGCATGCCCCATCCGTGCCAGATCGCCAGCACAGGTGAGTCCCGCGGGACCTGAGCCGACCACTGCGATTTTCTTGCCTGTCGATTCTGGTTTTTTTGGAGGTTTTTTCCCTTTCTCCCGTTCGTAATCAGCAATGAATCGTTCTAAGCGTCCAATCGCTAATGGTTCTCCGAATTTTTTTAACGTACATTCTCCTTCGCATTGGTTCTCATACGGACACACACGACCAGAAATTGCAGGGAGATTGTTTTTTGCTTTGATGACCTCAGCTGCTTTATCAAAATCACCTTTCGCGATGCATGCGATAAACCCTGGGATATCGATCTCTACGGGACATCCCTTCATGCAGGGTTTGTTTTTACATTGCAGGCAACGATTTGCTTCTTCAATAGCGATCTCTTTTCCGTACCCAAAAGGGACTTCCTTGAAATTTTTGATTCGTAGCCGAGGCGATTGCTCAGGCATCTCTGGTTTCGTCCGTCGAATGGTCATTGCACATCAGCCAGCCTGCAGGACTCTCCTTCTGCATGGACAAAACGGCGATTCCGAAGCATGAGATTTTCGTAATCGACCTTATGACCATCAAACTCCGGGCCATCCACACACGCAAACTTTGTCTTCCCGTCGATTGAGACACGACATCCACCACACATCCCCGTTCCATCCACCATAATCGGGTTAAGACTGACCAGGGTTTTAATATGATATTTTTTTGTCAGATTGGATACCACTTTCATCATAATAATTGGGCCGATTGCCATGACCATATCCACTGATTGTTTCTCGATTACTTGGAGCAATACATCACTGACAAAACCTTTTTTGCCTTTCGAGCCGTCATCAGTGGCGATATAGAACTCGTCACTGTACGCGTTGATTTCTTTTTCTAATAAGAGAAGGTCTGCGGTTTTTGCTCCAAGAATGGATATCACATGGTTGCCAGCTTGTTTTAATGCTTTCACGATAGGGTAGAGAGGGGCGATACCAACACCTCCCCCGACACAAACCACGGTTCCATATTTTTTTACTTCAGATGGCCTTCCGAGAGGTCCTGCGAAATTCTCTATGGAATCACCAACATCGAGGCTCCCGAGTTGTTTTGTTGTCTTTCCCACCTCAAGAAATATAATCGTAACCGTGCCTTGCTTTTTATCAGTATCAGCGATTGTTAACGGGATACGTTCCCCTTTTTCATCGATGCGTAAAATGATGAACTGACCGGGTTGTGCCTTTTGAGCGACTAGGGGGGCTTTTACCTTCATGAGTTTTACGGTATCTGACAATACTTTTTTTTCGATTATCTCATACATACAAACACATCTGAGAATCAATCTGTTTAGGAGGTATTTTCCATACGTCTTTAAACGTTTCTGATATAGGCTAGTTTACTTCTGTTTTCCAGGTTTTAGGATGATCGCATGACCTGATCGTCCATCTAACTTGACGTGTAACGGCGCGGGGAGATGCACATGATCCACATAATTCAATTTTCTCATCACACGCTGTTTCTCGAGCCATTCGCAATCGATAAAACAACTGTCTGAGTTCAAAGGGATATCAATATAACCAATCCCATGGCTGATCATGTTCTGGAAGAAGTGGGTTCCTTGTGATGGTTTAATGTTGAAATTCTCAAGAGCAGTTTCAATGATAACCCGTGCACCGGAGATTTGTCCCCAGCGGACGGGAATCCCCAGCCATCGATCCTGTGTACCCCATCTGCCAGGTCCCATGAGAACATAGGGAGAGGCAGATGCAAGGAGCGTTTTGTTAATCTTCCCAATTTCTTCAGCAATTTCGACGGTTTTTGAAGAATCGAAACGATCAGAGGGAACATACACAATATCTTGGATCGTATGAATCAATCCATTGCCTAATGCTCGATTGGAGCGGATGAAGATTTCTTTTTTTGCTATATTACTGTCCCACCCGATATCAAGCGGTTCTATGGAAACGACAAATGGTCGAATCTGGAGGATCGCAAAGGTGGGCGAGGTGCGGGTTTGTGGATCGATATTCACTGCAAATTCAAATTCTACGGGACAGCCCATCCCTTTCTGACCAAGCAGTAACAGGTCTTTTAGGATCGGTGCGAGGGGAAATGCATCATATTTCAGTATTCCTGCAAACGTGATTAAGGGGGGTCCTGTTTCCGCTAAACCATCCCGAATGACACCATCGTTTCGATCATAGCTACTTGCCACAAGGTCAAGGGATCCATCGTTTCTAATATCGCTTGTTTGCAGTTTAATGATAGGAGTGTTATGAGGGTCTAGAAGCTGGAAGTCTCTATTGTTCATGTTTAACACATACAGCTCTCGCTGTGTATGTTCAAGGACCAACTCTGGTGAGGAAAAATCAGGAGTGATCCCTGGAAAGCTAGGGCAGAACCGGAACACCTTCTCCCCGCCCACCACTGCTTTTCCAAGGCCCACCGCAATATTTACAATTCCCTCCTCGGGAGTCTGGTGAGCGATCGGATAGAAATTATAGGATTTTGCAACCCCGGAAAACGTAGGATAATATCTTCCATCGTATTCACTTCCGACAAGCTCTTGGATGATAACCGCCATTTTTTCCTCTTCGATCTTCAGGGAAAGGGATTCTGCATACGCCTTAGGCTCTCTGAAAAACACAGACGCGTAGACAAGTTTAATGGCTTGGCAGAGTTGATTTAACCGCTCTTCATCCTCCTCATGGTTGTTCGGCAATAGATGTGTTGAGTACAACCCTGCAAATGGATGATTTTGATAATCCTCTAGCAGGCTTGACGATCGCACAGCAAGTGGCGTTCGGAAATGTTGTAAAATCACGTTTAGTTTTTGTTTTAACTCACCGCAGATATCACATTCGAGGAACGCATGCGCAATCTCTACATCGGTGCGCTGTTCATTTTTGAAAAAACGATGTAGGTTATGATCTGAGACAAAACGATCGAATTCAAGAGTCCCGATCACCACGGTGTTCGGTACTTTGATTTTAACATTTTTATATTTTTCTTCTAATTTGTAATGCGTCAAAAGTGATCGCATGAAGGCAAGACCTCGTCCTTTTCCTCCCAGGGAATCTCCTCGTAATCGTGTAAAGGAGGAGTCAAACTCAAATTTTTGTTCATTGAAGTCAGTAATAATCCCTTGTTGTTTGCTTTTTCGCGCCTTGTTAAACACTGAAATGAGATACTCTCTAGCTGCATCCAGATTCGAAAAATCAGATACTTTTTTCGGTCGCAATTCTTTCGCTAAATCAAATTCACAGCGCGCCATGAGCCAATTGGAGAAATGATTTCGTTCGGAATGATAGATGATGGATTCCATCGGTATTCTCTGGAGTGCTTCTTCAAATTCTCGCATGTTTGAGGCCCGATCAATCTCTGTCGTCTGCACATGTTGCCTCTCAGACCCTGTCAACATCGGTTTCTTTTTCTGTATTTTATTCTCCTTAGGCAACAAAAACAAGAAATCACCAAAACCAAGATGGTTCACGAGGAAATGCTGGAAGTCGAGTACCAACGTAGGGGATTTCTTATGTAAAAAATAAGCATCTAATAGATCTGCTTTTTCTCTGTTAGCCAAATCGGTGGATTGCATCATGATGGGAAGATGAATCGACTCTTGTCGTATCAATCGCACAAACTCAAATCCTGCAGCATGATTCACTCGCCCGTCCTTTTTAAACACAACATCTGAGAGAATTCCCAGGATGTAGTCCTTGTATTTTTTATAATAATACATGGCTTCTTCAAATGTCTCCGCAAGCAGAATCTTTGGTCGTGCCCTGCGACGTAATTGTCGCTGCATCTCATTGAGATCCTCAGAAAGAGATCGTCGAGTCTGCTGGACGACTTCGGTATAGAGCATCGGCAGGAACATTGAGTAATGATAGATAGAATCCTCAACCATGATCAGAACACGAACATTCCCATTGACTGTGTCATATCGAACGTTCACACTGTCCTCGACATATTTGATAATAGCAAGAAACAGGGTAGGGTCTCCAGTCCAAGCGAATATTTTATCAACCCCTTTTTTGACATCCTCGCGGTCCTGGAACTGGTTGATATCCGCTCGATCCGTAGCAAGTAAAACGATGGGTAACCCAGGATGCAGTTGCTTGATTTTTTTCCCAAACTCAAACGGGTCCATCCCAATGTTTTTTGCCATGGTGATAATCAAGTCGTATCGATGTTCTTTGAGTTTCTGTATCGCGTTTTTCCCTGAGAACACACGGGTCACTCGCGGAGGTTGGCTGAGCAGAAGATGCTGATATTGTCCGATGACGAGTTCTGCGATTAATCCTTCTTCCTCGATGGTAAAGGCATCATACAAGCTTGAGACAATAAGGATGTCTTTGACTCGAAACGGCATGAGAGCATGGTAGATCTGCGTGCCTAGGTCGTAGGTTCCTTCAAAATCGTCTTGTATCCGTGTACTGTGAAACCCTGTCTTTTCTACTTTCATGTCGTCACATCAGAACGATAGATTTCCTACAATCAAACACCTAACACTATTAGAATTTTTTTATGGACATGGAATGGTCCTTTTTTATCTATCGGTACCAAAAATTTTATTATGCTTCAACAGTTTGCAGGTTCCACTTCCGGAGATTGCAATTCTGATAATCTACACAATTTAAAATAAAAAAGGTTGCGACGTCTATGACTATAAAAATCATTGTCACAGGTGGGACATTCGATAAAGAATACGATCCGTTAACCGGTCAATTATATTTCAAAGGAACCCATGTCATCGAGATGCTTCGACTTGGGAGATCGCGGATACCTGCTCAAATACAAAAAATAATGATGATGGATAGCCTTAGTATGACCGAAACCGACAGAAGACAAATCCTTGCTGAGTGTCAGAAGTCCACACAGGATAAAATCCTGATCACCCATGGGACGGATACCATGGTGGAGACCGCAAAACTCCTCGGTCAGCATATCAAAGATAAGACAATCATTTTGACCGGTGCGATGATCCCCTATGCATTTGGCAGCTCTGATGGTCTCTTTAACTTAGGGAGTGCGTTAGCGTTTGTCCAAACACTCCCCGCTGGAGTGTACATCTCTATGAATGGGAAATACTTTCATTGGGATAACGTTCGAAAGAATAAGGAAGTCGGATTATTCGAACCAATCAAATAACCCTCGTGATGGTTTTTCCACCTTGATTTCTTTTCATAATCATCCATCTGTTCGAATCGATGTCTTCGATGGAATCGAAAGATGACAGAAAATAAAAAAAAAGAGTAGAATCGTGGTACTTACACGATCCCTTGATCCAGCATTGCATCAGCGACTTTAACGAATCCTGCGATATTGGCTCCTTTGATATAATCGACCTTCTCGTTCGATATTCTTCCGTATTTCACGCAGGCTTCATGGATGTTCTTCATGATTTGATGAAGGTGCTGGTCGACCTCTTCGGCGGTCCAGTTCATCCGCATGCTGTTCTGTGACATCTCAAGACCTGAGACGGCGACACCACCGGCATTCGCTGCTTTCCCTGGAGCATACATCATTTTCTCTGTGGCAAACTTTGCGGCATCAGCGGTACAACCCATGTTCGAAACCTCCACGACAAGCATACAACCATTTTTTAACAATTGTTTCGCATCCGTCAGGTCCAATTCGTTCTGGGTCGCACAGGGCATAGCGATATCACATTTCACTTCCCATGGTCTTTTCCCTGCGTAAAAGGGAACTTTAAATTTCTTTGCATAATCCTCGACTCGATCGTTATTTGACGCACGCATCTCAAGCATATATTCGATTTTCTCTCCTGTAATCCCGTCTTTGTCATAGATGTATCCATCGGGGCCAGAAAGGGTCACAACCTTGCCGCCAAGTTCATTGATCTTTAAGGCGCATCCCCAGGCGACGTTCCCGAATCCTGAGAGCGTCACGGTCTTTGCTTTGAAACTCTCGTTTTTCAATTTCAGCATCTCAGACGCAAAATAGACAGCTCCATACCCGGTCGCCTCAGGGCGAATCAGACTACCGCCCCAATTTCTCCCCTTTCCAGTGAGCACACCGGTGAACTCATTTCGGAGTTTCTTATACATTCCGAACAAATATCCGATTTCCCTACCACCAACACCGATATCACCAGCGGGCACATCGGTATTCGGACCGACATGTCGGAATAATTCCATCATAAAGGATTGACAAAACCGCATGATTTCCATGTCTGATTTTCCTCGGGCGTTGAAATCAGAGCCACCTTTTCCCCCGCCCATTGGCAGGGAAGTCAAACTGTTTTTGAAAATCTGTTCGAAACCAAGGAATTTTAAAATGCTTAAATTGACACTCGGATGGAATCGCAGACCGCCCTTATACGGTCCAATCGCGCTGTTAAACTCAACGCGGTATCCTCTGTTCACCTGGATTTCCCCTTTGTCATCGACCCAAGGGACACGGAACATGATCATACGCTCAGGTTCCACGAGACGTTCGAGGATTTTTGCTTTTTTATACTTCGGGTTTTTTTCGATAAATGGCATGACGCTTTCAGCGAATTCCTGAACCGCTTGATGAAATTCTTTTTCACCAGGGTTTTTTTCCATGACTTTTTCCATGAATGTTTTCACGTTTTCATCCATAAGGATAGCCTCCAACTGTTCGTGGTCCGTATCAGCCTCCATTATTAAAATCTATGTATTGGGACGGGAAAAAAACAAGAAAAAATAAGGTGATTTACTGTTATGATGTATGGTTCCAATGTGTTCTTTTTTATCGTAAGGTATTAATAGAGATTACAGATTCAAAATTCAACTATCGGGGGACAACTTACATGAAAACAGCAGATGTCGACAGAATTCTCAAAAAACATGAATATACTAAATCTGCATTAATACCCATCCTTCAAGATATCCAAGCAGAACATCGTTGGCTCCCTTGTGAGACCCTCAAGTATGTTTCAGAAAAACTTGACATTCCCCTCATCGATGTCTATAGCCTCGCTACCTTCTATAAATCATTTAGTCTCAAACCACGAGGAAAACATGTGGTGACAGCGTGTTGTGGAACTGCGTGTCATGTCCGAGGTGGTCCAAAAGTTCTACAAGAAATACAAAATGAATTACATATTGGTATTGATGAGACCACACCTGATCAGACATTTACTTTAGAAACGGTCCGCTGCCTTGGTGCTTGTGCACTTGGACCACTTGTAGTTATTGATGGAAAATATCATGGCCAGATGAATACAAAAAAAGTCGCTTCTACATTAAAAAAATACGCGAAGAAAAAGAAATAAAGCAGGGTTCAACAGCCTAAAAATTACATCGGTATGTGATAAAAAATGAATAAAATACAAACCGCTTCAGACCTCAAGAATATCAGAGAAACCATAATAAAAAATACGCGGAAAGGAAAAACTATCGTCACACTGTGCGGTGGAACCGGCTGTCATGCATCAGGTTGTTCAAATGTTATCTCTGCGTTCAAACGGGAATTGAAAAAAAATAAACTTCAGAATGCGGTAGATATCAAAGTAACTGGTTGCCATGGATTCTGCGAAAAAGGACCGATTGTAGTGCTTCATCCAAAAGGAATTTTCTACAAACAAGTGAAACCCAGGGATGTAAAAGAAATCGTCGAACAGACACTTTTAAAAGGAAAAATCGTCAATCGATTACTTTATATTGATCCATTGACTGGAAAAAAAATCACTTTGGAAAAAGACGTACAATTTTATAAAGGGCAAAAACGCATCGTCTTTGCGGATAATGGTTTGCTTGACCCCTATAAAATTGAGGATTACATTGCAATCGGTGGATATACTGCTGCAGTTAAAGCACTTACTCGCATGTCACCTGAGAAGATTATTGATGAAATAAAGAAATCAGGCTTACGTGGACGAGGGGGCGCAGGATTCCCTACGGGCGTAAAATGGGAATCATGTCGCAACGCTAAAGGTACAACAAAATATATTATATGCAATGCAGACGAAGGCGATCCTGGTGCGTACATGGATCGGAGTCTTATTGAAGGAAATCCGTTTAGCATCCTGGAAGGGATGTTGATTGGTGCGTTCTCAATTGGTGCAAATCAAGGCATCGTCTACGTCCGGGATGAATATCCAATTGCTGTTCAGACCATGAAAAATGCAATCATC
>JBAZLE010000002.1:0-37005 GCA_041650455.1 Thermoplasmatota archaeon
GTAGATAATTATTTTTTTTACCAATAATGTAAACTGATTTCAATTCTTAAATATTTCCAAAGAAAAATCTTTATTTTTTATGGAATGCGTCAGGTACCCCAGGGAGATGCGGTCAGCAAACGACGCATATTGTTCGATGTTCTCTGCCGTGATCCCTCCTGATACCTCGATGATGATATCTGGATTGATGGCTCGGATCTTCTGGGCGACGTGTTCCCCCATCTCCGGAGGGAAGTTATCCAGCATGATGATTTCGACGTTCATCCGGGCTGCGGAGAGCGCATCTGTTTCGTTTTCCACCTCGATCTCTATGTGGTGTTTTGGGAGATTCCTGCGTATTATCTGGATAGGCTCTTCGATGGATCGGAATAGTTTGAGATGGTTGTCCTTGATCAGCACGGCATCATACAGCCCGTATCGGTGTGGTTCCCCACCGCCAAGAATGATGGCTTTTTTCTCAAACAGACGGAACCCTGGGGTTGTTTTCCGTGTCGCAGCGATCCTCACCTTTGGGTTTATCTTCTTGCATTGTTGCACGAGTCGTTTTGTTTCAGTGGCGATCCCACTCATCCTGCCGATGATGTTCAAGGCAAGCCGTTCACCTTTCAAGATAGCACGAATTGAGCCCTGTATCTCTACAACCCTGTCACCCTTCCGAACGTCCGCCCCATCAGTAGATAGCAGACGGGCCGACGCCCCCACCCTTTGGTACACCTGTTGTGCCTCATGTAAGCCTGCGACGACGCACGCTTCCTTTACCTGTATACCTGCTCGTGCGGTTTCTGTGGTAAACAACGCTTCAGAGGTGATGTCCCCTTTTTTCCCCAGGTCTTCCCGTAGGAAACGCTCGATGTCATCCATAACAATATTTTTTATAGCTCATACCTGTTTAAAGGTTTTGGGGATCTCTCATGATCAATCTCGGAATTATCGGGTGTGGTGCGATTGGGACTGATGTCGCAAAAGCAGCGGACGGTATGGACGATATTAAGAAAATCTACTTGTTTGACAGTAATCCCGTGGCTGCAAAGAACCTCGGTTCCATCGTGAAAAAAGCAGCGGTACAACCCGTTGCGGTGTTTTTAAAGGACGTCGATGTCGTCTTCGAAGCAGCATCACAACAAGCGGTGAACCAATATGCGGAGATGGTTCTCAAGGCAGGGAAGGATCTTATTCTCATGAGTATCGGGAGTTTGTTTGATGATACCTTACGGAAGAACCTGGAGGATATCGCACGATCACACCATCGGAAGATCTATCTTCCCTCTGGTGCGGTCTGCGGGATCGATGGGGTGATCGCTGCCAGCATCGAAAAACTCGATAGTGTGACCTTGGTGACGACCAAGCCTCCCGCGTCTCTGGGGAAATCCGTGGAGGAACGTACCGTGATCTTTAAGGGAAACGCCCGGGATGCGGTCAAGTTGTTCCCCCGGAATATCAATGTCGCCGCGTGTCTGTCGCTTGCTGGGATAGGGTTTGATGAGACAACCGTCGAAATCGTCGCTGATCCGGTGGAGACACGAATTAATCATAAGATCCTTGCGCATGGCCGCTTCGGTAGGCTGCGTGCTGAGGTGGAGAATATGCCCAATCCCAATAACCCTCAGTCCAGCTACATGGCATCACTTTCTGCGATCGCCACCCTACGGAGGGTTCTGGATCCCCTTCAGATCGCTTGAGGAAAGACACACCGGTTTTCGTCAACCGATTTACACACCCACAAGAACAGACAACACCCGACAGAAAGTTTTCTTTTTTCTCTCTTGATGTTTTGAGCTAAAACCTTAAGAGGATGGTTCATTTATGATGCTGCAGAAAGCCATGACCTTCGAACTTAAAGAACGAGACGCGGCAGGCCGTCTGTGTCAGTTCACCACAAAACATGGAAACGTCATCACCCCGAATCTCCTGCCAGTGATCAATCCTAATAAGATGCTGATCACACCAAAGGAGATGAGGCAACGATTCGGTATAGATATTTTGATCACCAACTCGTATATCATCTATAAGACCCCTGGTTTGAAAGCGAAAGCCTTAGAATCTGGGGTGCATGCCCTCATCGATTTTCAGGGGTCGATTATGACCGACTCCGGGACGTTTCAGAGCTATGTCTACGGGGATGTCCACCTTGATCCTGTGGAAATCGTGCAATTTCAACGAGATATCGGTAGTGACATTGGCACCATCCTGGACGTGTTCGGGACACCAGAACAAACGAAAACCGTCGCAGAACAAGGCGTCAGAGAAACCATCGAACGGGCAAAAAGAAGTTTTCCACACAAGGGAGAAATGCTGCTTGCCTGTCCCGTCCAAGGCTCTGTTTTTCCTAAGCTTCGTGAACAGTGTGCTCGACACCTCAGTGCACTTTCTGCTGATTTCTTCCCTATCGGAGGGGTTGTTCCCCTCATGGAGAACCAGCGGTACCAAGACCTAGTCCGTTGTATTCTTGCGGCAAAACATGGTCTTGATCCTTCCAAACCAGTTCACCTGTTCGGTGCGGGGCACCCCCTGGTTTTTTCCCTGGCGGTCGCTCTTGGGTGTGATTTCTTTGATTCTTCCGCGTACGCAAAATACGCAAACGACGGGCGCATGATTTTTCAGTGGGGAACAGAGCAGTTCGATGAGCTGACAGAACTGCCTTGTAGTTGTCCGGTGTGTTCGAAATATTCACACGCAGGATTAAAAGAGCTTCCTGGGGAAGAACGAACCCGGCAGCTCGCCTTGCATAATCTCTACGTGAGTTTCATGGAGCTGAAAATCATCCGGGTCGCATTAACCGAGGGCTGGCTGTGGGATTTAGTCGAGCAGCGAGCCGCAGCGAACCCGTTTCTCTCTGACGCACTCCGGGTGTTACGGGAACCAGATCATCTCCGATGGCTTGAACAAGTCGAACCTGCAAGCAAGAAAACCGCGGTCTTCTACACCGGTCCGCAGACCGTGCATCGTCCGATGATATACCGCTATCACACCCGCTTATTCAAGAGATTTGAACCCTTGTTTCCTACCACGGTTGTGTTCCCGGAAGGCACGAAACCGTATTCCCAGTGGTATGCAAAGGAGATGGCACAGCTTCTCAAGCAGAAAAACGTCAACCTGGTGGTGCGATCCACGCTTGGTCCCGTTCCCTTTGAACTTGATGAGATGTACCCGCTTGCGCAATCCGTGTTTCCGCTTTCTGTGGATCAAGAAACCATGGAAAAAGCACAACAAGTGACTGAGAGGTTCCTGAGAACGACCGAGATACTTGAGTGGGAGGAACAGATGACCCTTGCCGTCGAGGAACCGCTGCGTCATCCCATCGACGTTGATATCCGGCGGATCTCTGCGGTCGCGGATATGCAGTTCGGACGAGGGGCGGCCGAAGCACTTTTCCCTGGGAACATCACCATCATTAAATCAAAACGAACTGGGAAAATACGAAATGTCTTCTGTGGAAGAACCCATGTGGTTTCTATGCGGGCGGAGGATGGGTTGTTTACCTTGAAACTCCAGGGCGGTCGTCAGCTTCATGCGAGGTTCAAATATCCGTTGTTGCGGGTGGTGGTGACTGATGATGCTGAACCCTTTGTAAGAGAAGGAAAAAGCGTGTTTGCGAAGTTTGTCTCCGACTGTGACCCTGACCTGCGACCGTTTGATGAGTGCTTGATTGTTACCATGCAGGATACATTGCTGGGGATTGGTCGAACCTTTCTTACAAGAAACGAGATGCTTTCTTTCCGTCAGGGTGTGGCGGTAAAGAACAGGGAGTCCATAAAACAGGGCTGAGTGTTCTTCTCCAAAACTCTTATTATCTCAATCCTTATTACTACTCGTAGTGCACTCCAAACAGAAAAGAAGGATGATAGAAAGGAATGGGACTATGAATAAGTTACATGAGATTTCAGAACAGATTAAAAGCTTAAAAACCACCCGTGATTTTTTACAAGAGAAATACGACGCCTCTGAGTTTCATAAAAAGAAAGAAGAATTCCCGCAGTCCGCAGTTCCCCCATCACCGGAAGATGAGGAAATCTACCGGCTCCTGACTGCGATTCACCAGCTCGATAAGTACATCAAGGAACTCCAAGATATACAGTTAAAAGTGCTGAAACAAGAAGAATAACCCGTATTGTTTCTCGAGGGTATCTTTTTATTTTTTTCTTATTTCCCCAAGTCTTCTGATGATACCTTGTTCCAATTCACTGACGATATCTCTCTTGGTGAACACATCCGCTTTTATTGCGGTCGAGATTTTTGTCGCATAGAGCCGTGCTATCCGCCCGCGTTCCGCTTTCGGGGCGCAGTTGATTGTTGGATGCTGGAAGATGACCCCGTGTTTCGGTGGCTTTCCTCCCTCTTTTTTGAAGCGGAACAACGCTTTCTCTGCTCCGAGGATTTGAATGGTGGATGCCGGCATCATCGCCATCGGTTGCATCCCGCCTGCTAACGCGATGAGTCGTGCGCCGATGAGTGGTCCAATAATGTGACTGGTATTCGGAGCGATCAGGTTCATGTCCTGTTCGATTTGATCCTGCAAGCGCGCGATCTCCTCATTGACCGCGGAGAGTGTTTTTTCAAAAGGTTTTACTTTCTTCGTTGATGTCGGAAGCAAGGACCAGCAGCTGAGGCGCTCTGACAACAGATTAGCGGTCTGTACAAGGTCATCGAGTGCGTTGACCATCTGGATGAGTTGTAAATCCTCCCCTTGTAGTTGTTGCTGCACGCGCTCGTGTGCCAGGAGCAAAGCGGCATCATGGAAGAGTTCCTGGGAAAACCCGTAGTTCTCCGGGGTAAGTACAATGGTCTTGAAGGCAGGGTCTTTGGGAGTATACGAACCAAGGGATTGTAAGCGTCTCTCGTTCACGAGCACCGGTGTGTTTCCGACGATTCGTTGTTCCTCTGGAAGGACGTTATTGTGTTGTATCTCTTGTAACCGCTGCATGATTTCTTTTGCTTGTTTCGGGAAGAGATGTTTCTGCTGCACCGTGGTCTCGTCACAGAGAAATGTTCCAAACCATTTTGTGAGAAGGTACTGGGTCATCCTCATTGGATAAGAAATTCTTTCTAATGTAGTTTACGATTGATTTTTTTTTGTTTTACTCTGGTGGTAAAAGAGATTTTAAATATAGGAACTTGTATTACGTGTGTTAACAAGTATCGAAGGATTGGGGGTTTTTAATGAAACCGGAAAAAAAAGAAAGGATTGTTCTTACCAATGTCATCGAGACCGAGCTCGATATTTTGAAAAGGCATGTGCTTGTTCTTCAAACTCTGAAACAAAATGAACCAGCTGGTATTATTAAATTATCTGAGCTGACCAAGCACCCACAGCATATGGTGCGATATTCGTTACGGATCTTAGAACAAGAAGGACTCATCGAGCCGTCTCCCCAGGGTGCGGTGACCACGGAGTCTGCTATGAAAGCAACCCCGATGCTCAAACAAAAATTAAAAGACATGCAAGAAACGATTAACGAAATTGTCAAAGAGCTTGGGTAAAATCAAGCAAAATCCTTTTTTGCCGCGGTAACTCAGCTGGGAGAGTGCACGGCTGAAGACCGTGATGTCGAGGGTTCGATCCCCTCCTGCGGCATACCTTAAACATATTATAACTAAGAGACTAACCGGCGAAAACAAGACTTTTTTTTATGATGAAATCGTTTTTCCTTTCTTTTTTTCTAATTACATGATACTAAAGGAAAACGATGCGATTTCTTAGTGGCCTACGAGCTGTCGGAGGAAAGGAAACGCTGCAGGAAATCGTTCAAACAACCGTTGCAGGAATGGTTGAATGATTCCGTTATATGAACAGGGCATCACCACCGGTAAGGGATCTGACCAGCCACTATGATGACCGTACATGTCCATTGCTTTAACCTTGATAGAAAAAGATCCCCTTCTACTCCAACTATGGGATGCGTTGACCATTTCACCAGAACGATATGGTCCTATCCAACCGCTATTCGTGTTATCCCCCCAGTCAAACAGGTAATAGACATCACCCTCCTGCGGGTCTGTTGTTCGGGTAGTAAAATTATACTGAACTCCCTTCGCTCCATTGGTCGGTCCCGATGGTTTTTCTGGGTTTCTTGGTTGTTCCGTTACTTTTGCAAGCCCAGAATAATATGACGGATACGACTCGATCTTGAAAACGGAATTAAGCAGCGGGGTTGGATAGGGATTGAAATATTCCCATACCGTGTCTTTTTCATGGGTGACTTCAAAGAAGATTCCCTTTTTTCCATCACAGATCATCGTGTTTCCGTTTGTGAGGCGCTGGGCGCCTGAAATCATATACGCATAAAAGTCAGTGGGATTTTTTGCGGTGTACATCCAGGTTTGTTCCTCGGGACCGTAGGCTTCATTGGTTCCGGAATAATAGTGTCCATCGTTGTCTATCGGTGGAGCAATTTCGTCGATTGAGGAATATTTTATCCCAGGTCTTCCATAGCCATTATTGAAAATTAAGATGTTTCCTTCTCCGGGGCATCCTGGGTCGATCCAACGGGCATCATGCTGGCCAAAGAGTTTCTGGTCCTCCATGGTTCCTTTTCGATATGTGCGAGGATTGCCCCAACGATAAAGCAGATCCCCTCCTTTGCCACTTCTCCCCCCCGTATGACTCGCTGCTTCCTCTGTGGTGGTGCTATGGTCGATGACCCATATTTCGTTGAAATTATGAATACTGAGTATTATTTGATCTAATTCTTCGTTATAATCGATAGAATTCGTATGTAGCCAGTCTGATCCAATTCCTGTGGCTGGCGCATAGTTAATGTCGATTAATTCAGGGTGGTCTCCTACGACCCCATAGTTAGCCATCGATGGGTCATAATCCTGGATGAGATGATCCCAGACGTGCCATTCCCATACAATATCCCCACTTGTCCGACTGCTTGGTTGCACTTCAATGATATGATCCGGCCATAACCCAAACAAAGGGCTGACTAAATTTGGGTTTCGTCCAGCAGCGACCGCCTCTGAAAAATTCTTTACTTCCCAGGCGATCATTAAGATATTACCATTCGGTAAGGAATGAATGTCATGATGTAACGCATAGGTATTACTTGAATAGGTGAAGTCCCAGACAAGGGTATTATTCCAATCGATTTCTTGGATACCTCCACCTAATCCTCCTGAGAGAAAAACAGGGTTGAGCAACTCTGCTGTACGAAGAAGATTTCCATTTTCAAGAAGATATGCGGAATGTCCTGGTATGTAAGTGCTCTCCCAGATATGCACGACTTCTTTGTAGCAGTTTATCAGATAGGTCATCTTTGAGTATTGTGGAGCAAATAATGTATACCATTCTTCTTCGCCGAAGGTATTTGCATTTGGCTTAGCGGTCATATTTTCAGGTGAGAATGCGCTCGTTACTGGAACAGTTAGTAGGAGTAATATTGGTATAAACGGCCCTATTTTTTTCACTGATTTCTTCATATTCGTCATGCATCGCCCCTATTTAAATTCGAATCTTAGTATATATTTATGTTGTATATATGGATTGTCGTTTAAATGTTTTTGTACGAATGAGCGACAATGTGACGGCATTCTGATGCCATGTCCCTTCATTTTGCTCTTACTCTCTTACTTATTCTATCTATATATTTATACTATCTCTATATTAGTCCATGAATGATAAAGGACACAAATTCACAATGGAAAACAAAAATCCTTTGAACGATACACTTAAGAACCAACCCACAGATTATATATTCAACAATATAGGGGGTAGATATAATTGAAAAATACTAGAAAAACAATCGTAAAAACTAGTCTGCTCGCAAGTGTACTATTTGCCGTAAACTTCTCAACGATGATTGCTGCAACCGAACCAACAATGGATGACGATGAGATAGCACAATACATCCTCGAACAACTCGACTATGACGAGGATCAACAACTTCTCTACTATCTATGGGGGCCAGTTTCACAGGGGGATAGCATACTTACTACAAAAGGAGTCCTTTTCGAAATCCCCTGCCAAGGACACGTGTTGTATATTGATCTTCATCCGCAAGCAAACATGTTCCACCCGGTGCAGTATGTCTTTCTTGCAGAACGAACACAGGAGCTTATCGTGTTTGATGCAACCATCCCTCCCTTAAACTTTCATGAGTATCTTCGGATAGAAACACCCTTCTCAGATTTTTTTTACTCCATAGAAAACAGACGAGCCCCCCTCCCCAGCAAGACAGAGCCAGTCCGGAGCAACACGGGACGACAGGATAGTCGCTGGGCGATCTTGATGAACGGTGGGTATGACCAATATAACAATCATGTGCGGTACTGGAATGATTTGTCGAATATCTACATCACCCTCAACTATGTTTATGAAATACCTGATGAGAACATCATCGTCCTTTGCTCAGATGGAACAAATCCTGCTGTTGATCAATCCAACGGTCAGAATTCCAATCCTGATCTCGATGGAGACGGTGACCCGGACATCATGTATTCCTGCATCCTTACCAATGTGGATATGGTGTTTGCCAACCTTGCGAATAATTTCACTGGAACAGAAAAATTGTTTGTGTTCACGACAGACCATGGGAGCAGTGTGAGTGGATGGAATGTCGTTCAAAACCTGTGGAACCATGAGGTCCTGACGGATGCTCATTTCGCATCATTGTTGTCTGCATTGCCTGCGTCTGAAATCATCTGTACGTTTGAGCCATGTTTTTCTGGGGGGTTTTTAGATGATGTCGTCGTCCCACCAGGACCTATCGTGGCATCCTCAGCTTGTCGCCATGATGAATCCTCCTGGGCGATGGACAATCTGATCTATGATGAATACGTGTTTTATTGGACCGCCGCGGTCAAAGGAGAGGATGCGTTTGGAAACCCAGTGGACGCAGATATCAATCAAGATGGACTGGTAACCATGGATGAAGCGTTCATCTATGCCGAGGCTCATGACACGCGATCAGAAAGCCCGCAGTATGGAGAATATCCAGAAGGAACCGGGTCGTATCTATCGCTCTGGGTGACGAGTGATCCACCAGCTCAGCCTACAAGGCCAGTTGGCCCGACCCTGGGGATTTGGCACGCAGAATACTCGTATACCAGTTCCACTACAGAACCAGATAATGAACAAATCTACTATCGATTCGACTGGGCTGATGGAAACAACAGCGGATGGCTTGGCCCGTATTCCTCAGGGGAGACGGTGACAGGCTCTCATATCTGGACCGAACTCGGAACATACAATGTCACGGTAAAAGCGCGGGACGTCTGGGGTGCCGGCAGCGTGCTTTCCGAACCATTAACCGTCGTTATTACGGACAACACGCCACCTGACAAACCAACAATCACCGGTCCGACCAATATAAAACCGAAGATTGCGTATACGTATTCCCTGAGCGGGACAGATCTGCAAAACCAAGATCTTACGTACTACATTGACTGGGGGGATGGGAATGCGGCCACCGGACTAGGACCATATCATGCCGGTGAGACGTTCACTCTCACGCATACATGGAAAACAAAGGGAACCTATCTGATTAAAACCAGGACGACCGACACGTGTGGTGCAACCAGCGAATGGTCTAGTATTGAGGTCGTCGCACCGGTTGAATACCAGTTCACTCTCAATGCTTTCTTTGAACGGTTATTCGAGCGGTTCCCCCGGTTGTTCCCAATATTACGAACCCTTATGGAGTACTAGGAGACCTGTTCCTTTTTTTTATTTTTTTTTTATTCTTCTGAAACAAAACGTGCTAATTTCTTTCCTAATGACCAAAAAAGAAGTCGATATTTTTAAATAAATATTTTTTTATTAAACAAACAGGGAAAAATATGGGGAAAAGAAAACTTTCTGCACTACAAAACAGAGAATGTGTTAGTAGGTACCAAATACTCTTCGTAATCTTGGTTCTCTTCCTGCTGATAATAACACCAGCATCCCATGCAAAAACAATCGAGAATGTTCCTTCTGTCTTGGAACAGCTTTGCTACGGAAATTGGACTCAGCATGGTAAACTGATGGCGTCAGACCCTGATGTGCTGAGTTTCTTTGGTCTCGCTCTCTGCATGGATGGAGACTGGGCGGTCATCGGCGCACATGGGAACGATGATAAGGGCATGTTTTCTGGCGCAGCCTATGTGTTCAAAAAAACCGGGACCACATGGACTGAAGAACAGAAACTTCTCGCTTCTGATGGAGAGGCAGATGATCTGTTCGGTTTATCCGTCTTCCTGGATGGTGAGTATGCAATTATCGGAAAGCCAGATACGAACAGCCCAGGTGCCGCCTATATTTTTAAAAATACTGATGGCGCATGGGCAGAGGAGCAGATTCTTTCTGCATCAGATGGTGAAACATGGGATGAATTTGGCTATGCGGTCTGCGTAGATGGGGACTATGCTCTCGTTGGAGCACAGTATGACGATGATATCGGCTCTGCGTATATCTTCAAACGAGAAGGAACCATATGGACTGAGGAAGTAAAACTCATTCCATCCGAAGGTGAACTTTATGATAACTTCGGATCATCAGTTGCGCTTCACGATGACTATGCGGTGGTAGGGGCTTTGAATCATGATAACAGTACTGGTGCGATCTATATCTTCAAACGAGACGGTTCCACTTGGATTGAGGAGGCAATAGTGACAGGTTCAGACAGTCAAGTCCAGGATCGGTTCGGTCTTTCGGTTGCAATTCAGGCTGATCGGGTAGTCGCTGGAGCACGCCTGTGTAATAATGATTTCAAGGGAGCTGTTTATATCTTCAAAAAAGAAGACGGAACCTGGATGGAGGAACAAAAACTCATTCCCTCGGACAGTACAGAAGCCCAATGTTTTGGTCAAGCTGTTGCTATTGATGGCGACTGCATCTTTGTAGGGGCACCTGGTGACGATGGGAATACCGGCTCTGCCTATGTGTTCGCCTACGAGGAGGATACTTGGAGGGAGGTCCAAAAATTGAAAGCATCAGACTCAGCAACGATGGATGAATTTGGGTGCGCTATTTCCTTTCAGGGGAATACTGCGATAATCGGAAAATATGCTGAGGATGATTTTACCGGCTCCGCGTATGTTTTCAGTACCGAGGCCGGAGGAGATGACTTTTCCATCGTCCTCTTTGGGGGGATTGGTTTTACCGCAGTGATCTATAATAATGGTACAAGTGATGCAACGGACGTCGCAGTCACGCTCCATGTGGAAGGCGGTATTTTAAAGCGAATCAATAAGACCGTCACCGATACCGTAGACATCCCTGCTCGTGGAATCGCCAATATTTCAACTGGGTTGTTCCTCGGTCTTGGGCGTGTCACGGTAACAGCCAGTGCAAATGCAACAAAAAAAGTTGTACAAGGGTTACAGATTGTTTTTCTCTCAAAGAGTTTTGACAATACAACTTGGACCAGGAGCATAGAAAGGAAATCCGGAGCAGGAGTATCAGCGACCAATTATGATATCGCACAGGAACACACGGTCTCAACAACCATCATTGAGCCTGAAGAAGACAACATAGGTCCTGCAGGGTTGAAAACCATTTATATGAAAGCGGATTGCCAAAAATTTATCGTATATCGACCTGTAGTGTGGCTCGTACATATTGGTCCTTTCTGGTTTATGTCCGAATATGCGTATCTCGCTTTGATTATCGATAAACCATTCACGTTGAAACTTGATGGTGAGGAACAAAATGTTGATGTCCCCGCCATGGTTGTTCCGTACCGGTTCATCGGTTTCGGCCCTTTTATCTGGATCCGAAACGTAACCAGGCCTGTAGATGGAAATGTCACCCTCATCGGTTGGTGTGAGGATGTTGTGATTCACCCTTTGGAGTCATAGTACCAATCGAGTAAAAAGGAAAAAAGGAAATCACGGGAGAGACTGGATATGCAGTACCGTCGAAGATACTTACTTGGATGGAAGAACGATTGATCAGGAGTATGTCGATTTTCTTGTTTTGAAAGGGTGTCTTGGAAAAACAACGGAGAAAGACAGAGTTCTGTGTACCACGACACCCCGCTGCGAACGGAGAGGAAGCCCGTGTATGAAATTGTATCTTTGGCTATTTGAGAACAGTCCAGAGTGTAGATTGTGAGTGGAGAGGCGTTTTCTTTCTGTAACCGTGGTCTTATACAGATATTCCATAAATATTATATATTGTAACAAGATACATCAATTATCCTTTAGTTCAGGATGTGGTAGGATGATGCGAAAAGTTTTTTTACAAAAGGGTATCGGCATGGGTGTCGCCCTGTCGTTCGTGCTGCTTATCTTCACGGTTTTACTCCCGTCGGCTTCTGCGGTACAGCTTTCTGCAGGAACCCCAGATGATACGTCAGTTGAGGTCGGGACAACAATTATATTTGAAGATGTCAGCCTCACCATACGAAGCGCCGAGGCGATCCCGGTTCAGTACCTTACTTTTATGATTTTTAATAGTACGAATCATCATAAAGTAGCCAAAGTGCGTTTCTCGCTGGAGGGATCCGAGATTTCCGAGACTCCGAAGAACGCATTCAGCGTGGTGAATGTGACAAATACGTCAAATCTTCCGTTTCAAAGTCATGGACGCTATTTTGGGTATGATGAGAGGACAGGACATAACGTCACTGGGTTTCATCATGGTGTCGGATATGGATATGGGTATGGATATGGAACGGGTGATGTAATAATTCAGTACACTCTTACCTATAAAGCGTGCAAACCAGGGACGTTTTATGCGAAGCTCTTTGTAAAAACCAAAAAGTATACCTATGCTTCTGAGAAAACAACACCGTTTTCCGTGGTACCAAACCCCCCTCTATCGATTTTTGTTGACTTCAAACCTGGGTATTGGCCTAATCAACTCACCCGTCGAGACCATGGATGTGTATCCATCGCTGTTTGTGGAACGGACACATTCGATGTCCATACCATACATCCAAAGACCCTGGCCCTTTCACTCAACGGAGGAAAGAATCTGCTGAAACCTCTTTGTTGGAAATATCAAGATGTGGCGACACCCTGGCGTGGCTCCGATGGTGGCGGTCATGCTCTCAAGGAAGATGGGTACACGGACCTTGTCCTGAAGTTCCGGGTTGAACAAGTCATCTGTGTGTTAAAACTGTTCAAACATCGTGGGGAAACACTTCGACTGACCCTTACGGGCACCTTGAAAAAAACAGAGCATTGCTACCCTGTGAATGGACATGATTATATCCAGATGGCTTCATAGAAGGAAAACAGAAAAAAGAAGACGCACCACAGGATGTTTTTACGTTTTGACATTCTCTCAACAAAAATTTATATCAGATTATACAGACAATAAATAATATCATGCTTTTTAGAGCATCGAGGAGGAAAGAGCATTATTATCACTGGGTATGAGATAACAACTCGGATTATTAACAGGGTCATCGCTGAACAGAAAGAATATCGAATGGTTACCAAACCTGCACCACCTGAAATAAAAGATGGTGTGACGATTTATGACACCTACCGAAGGGAACGAATCCCTCTCAAAAAAGAATTGGTGACGTCATTAGAGAAATGTCGGGATTATATTAATAAGAAATATCTAAATGTAGAAGTAAAAACGACCCAAGTAGAGGATATTTTTCGGTATCTTTGTTCAGATCTGAACTGGAGGATTTTTATCAATAATAAAGAAGAATCTGATTTACTGAATAAAGTAATCATAGAAGTAGTGACACCTATTGAAGAAATAACACATAGCAAGGGTGTCTATAATAAGATTATCGAAGAAATGGACAATCAATCTAGTTTCCCAAAATTACGTTCTCGTAAACCATAATGGTGTGATTGTATGCAGAAAAAGAAAATAAAAATAAAAAAAGAAACCTTCGACCGGTTAACGAAACAAGGGAAACTTGGGGATACGATAGACGATATACTCAATAGAATGTTAGATCATAGTAATCGTATCGAAACGAAGAAGATAACGACACGACAGACGACAAACACCACTATGAAACTCAATACCACCAACAAACAAAAATACAACCCCCCTCTTCTCAATTAAGAGACCTTATATCACAAGGAAGACTTTTTTTTATGAATCAACCGAAAAAAAAGAGGGAGTTATTCCTCAAGGACTATTTTTGCGCGTCCAATCTCTAGGTGATTCCCAACCATTTTGATATAACAATACTCATCTTTTCCTACGTTCAGGCCTTCTTCACCAAGATAGGAGTATATCTTATCAGAAATACTGTCGCTTGGTACGATATCCGTAATCATCTGATGCAGCTGGAGGTGTTCGTTATCATCTGTTGCACTCTCCGCCATGGTAAGCAATTCAGATTCCGGATTCGATTCTGGTTCACCATCCTGTGGTGAGTCAACTGTGGGTTTTGTTTCTTTTTCTTTTTTACCCGTCATTGTTTTTTTCTCCACTTGTTGTTTTTTGACAATGTCTGCGCACGCTTGACAATATTTTTTTGTCTCTCCAGTCTCCTCATCACGGAAAATAATTAACTTGCTGAGAGCAACTTTTTCTTTACATCGTTCGCAATTTATCATAGGACCCCAAGTTATGATTTTGTAACAATTCTTTGTTTAAAAACATATCCTCACAAACGCAGGTGATGCATGCATGGACATGGTTTTTCTCCTCATAGGTTTTAATGAATCAACCGATAGACTGGGTTATTCCTCCAGGACTATTTTTGCACGGCCAATCTCCAGGTGATTCCCAACCATTTTGATATAACAATACTCATCTTTTCCTACGTTCAGGCCTTCCTCACCAAGATAGAAATTTATTTTATCAACGATATTATCACTTGGTACGATATCAGTGATTGTTTCTGTTTTCATATTCATACCTTCGATTTGCTATTGGCAATTCTTTTCATCTTTAAAAACATATCCCTCAAAAACACAAATCAATGTTGATGATTGTTGTCGTAGGAAGATTGGTTATTACACTAGGAAAGCATTTTCCCTTATGATACAGGTCGACAGGTGCTTCCTTTTTTTTCGAAATGATTGATATAAAACGCTCGATCTACAAATGTTTTCTTACATTGGTAGCATGTTACGCTGTAGGGATGGTTTTCAAGCCATTTCTTCGGAGGGTTAGATCCAGGGTAATACCATCTGCTTCCTCCGTCAATTATTGTGATATTTCCTTCGTGTTCCTGTAAGGATACGGGTTCTCTCTTGACCGTCCTTTTCTTTTTTCTTTTCTTGCGACGGGGCACCTGCACCAGCATTATGTCTTCTAGTTCGGAGAGCGTGACGATTTGATCAATGTCGATGTTCTGCAACTTCATCGTAGGTTTTTCGCGGTAAATGGTTATCTTGTCCCTCTGCACGTATTCTAACACACCAATGGCGGAGAGCACTTCCCCTTCGTGTTGATAGTTCACTTGTATGTATTTTCCTTTGAATCGGTTGATACTTGCGAGTTTCATCTTCCCACCTCTCTTCTGCGTTGCCTATTCAGGCGTCGCTTCCCTTTTTTTATGAGTTAAAAGAAATGAATGATGAAGCTTCATGGCTTTCTGTGTCTTATGTGACGTTGAACGTGCTGTCAGGAATATCTGCAAAGGAGTAATTATTGAACACAAAGTCCATCGTCATCGAAATCTCTTCCATGGTCATGTCGATGTGTGCTTTTAACGGGAGTCCTTTTTCATTCCAGATCCAGACTTGCATTGTCATGAGGTTCTCCCCTATCACGGGCAGGGTGTATTCAATGACAGTTGCTTTTTTCCCATCAATAATATCTGTTTCAAAATCTGTTATGGATTGGTTGTTCAGAAGATCTTTAATTGTTTTACTATCTAAGTATTGTAAGGAGGTTGCATAGGAGGAGACCTCTGTTGACAAGACGTATTTCCCTTGTGCGGCATCATAGACGTACGTCCCTTCAGGACGTTGAATGATGATGATGGTGTTGGTTATGCCCATCATGGTGCTGATGATTTGTTCTTTGAGATAAGGTTTTTCTTGCCAGATAGTCATCGTCGCAATCTGTGTCCCATACTGCGGCATGGTGATAGTCAGATCAATATCATACGACAGTGATTCGATGGTTTCTGCTTTTTCAAGGATTGTTTTTAATGATTCTGCGGTAGGCGGCGTTGTGGTAATCTCTGTTTCATCCACTGATGCGTTTTGTTGTGTATAGGCAATGACTCCAACGATTATCAATATCGTTGCTACCAATATTCCAGTACCACAAATGATCATTTTTTGTTTCTCCATTTTTTCTAACTCCTTTGACCCGTTTCTTCTTTTCTTAATAATCATTCATAAATGTTCTCTGTCGGAATGTCAAAATGAAAAAAAAAACAATACAGAGATGCTCCTCTGTTACTTTCCACCTGTACAACCTACGATCCATGGGTTTTTTTACCAGTAGACCGTAAATGATTCAACAGTATACCCCGGGGCTGCTGCGTAGGGCATCCCCCATGTGGGGATGACACAATCCCTCCAGTAGTTTTTTCCTATTTGTAAATTCACTTTTTCATCGGTTTGCGGCTCAAAGAAATTTAATCCTCTATCTGTTGTTTCAAAGGCAATTAATGCATGGGTCTGGTTGCTGTCACTGAAAGTGACCTTCACATAGGCGCATCGTATCCCTTCTTTTTCAGCGTTGTTGTTTACTTCTTGCGCGTAATATGCAGAGTTAAACGTGGTTTCGTTAAAGGGTGTTAAATCGGTAGTGTCATTTGTGAGGAAGTCCCGCGCCTCCCAATAGAGCGGATCATGGACGGTATATGTTGTTGCTGATTGTCGTAATGCGAACTCATCGAGGGTGTTATTGAGCTCCTCTAGGCGTTGTAGGATCTGATCCCGTAGCTGTGTCCATTCCGTGTTTAAGGTGTCCAGGAGGTGCTGTTGTTCCTCTAACTCTGTTTGTAATGGTGTTGTTTGCTCAGTCAAAATCGAATTCGATTGTAATGTGCTGTAGATAAGATATCCAGTGATGGGTACTACTGCTAGAAGAACAATGAAACCCACGATCACAATTTTTTTTTCGTTTCTCATTCCTCACCTTACCAAATCTCGACGATGCTGGTGATGGTATCATCAAACAGGGAGGAGTAAGGGGTTCCCTGCACACAGTCACTGTATTGATGCCCGATGACAGGGAACACTTGATAGTCGGTCGTTGGTTCAAAATACACCATTCCTTCATCAACGGTATTAAATCCTATCAGTTCATATTCACCATTGGATGAGGAGATAATTTGAACGACGACATACGCACATTGCATGCCTTGTTCTTTCGCGTGACGTAATTCTAATGTTATATTGACATTGGTATCATTGGCGATGAATTGAACCACGTCACGAAATATTGGGTCATGTAATTGATACATGTCCCCTGGTGTTTCAAGATTCACCGAGGAGAGAAGTTCGAGGATCTCCGCATTGATTTGTTCTAAATGTGGACGACTGGTGTTAATGGACGAAGAGACGTTCATGATCTGTGTTTTTGTCATGGCTATTTCTTGTTCCAATGCGGTTTTCTCAGTAAGAAGCCCAGCATGAGTCTGTTGCACTACAAGGGTAGCACTGACGGATGTGATCATCAATAAAACCACAACAACAATTAACGATATCGTGATTCGAAACGAATGTTTTTTACCTGGGGTGCTTTGTTCCTTGGTTGATTCAGAGGGTTTTTTTTCTTCTGGTTTCCGTATTCGTTCCGCTTGGATGGGCGGTGGAGGATGGTGTGTCTGTGGGTTTGGAGGAGTTGTGTTTATGCGTTGTTTCTCGGTTGGTTTCTCGGAAAAAGCAGGGCATTGATGATATTCTGGGAAGATATGATCGATACAAAAAATTTCCTTGCAGTGATTGCAGGTATACGCAAGAAAACGCGGTCGTTCTTTTCGGCAATAATGACAGTATATCCGTGGTATACTTCCCACTCTCCTATGCATATCTCTGTTGGTACTGGTTTATTAACGTTCTTTGGAAAATTGTCAAAGAGGCAATATGCTTTCTCAGGAGGACTGCCTCTTGGAATGGTTTTTGAAACCAATTCTTTGAAAGCATTGGCTCTGGAGTCGTGTTGTCATTTGGGTTCGAAGGATCTTTTGTTCTCCAATCGATTTGTTTATTAAGGAACGGGAAATACCGGAATTCGAGGTTGTCTATGGTGACCTGTCCGTTTTGTGACGCGGTGTATGAGTCTGAGGAAATAACCGTTGAAGAGATCGGTGATGAGTTTGTCGTGTATTCGTGTCCGAGATGTACGAAGATCTTGAATGTGTCCTATGTTCCTTGATGGGAACTCCCTCCTGATTTTTTTCTGCCTGTCTTTGAAAAAGAACAAAATTATAATATGAGAAGCTAGTTACGACTCAGCATATGACCGAAGGATTATGGCGTTGTTTGGGGGAATGTAAAAAATATTTCATTGTAAACATACATGTCAAAGAAGGGACCATTATTTGTCCAACGTGTGGGTCTGATAAATTTGAAATAATCCCTATCCCTGAACGGGCTTGTGACGATAAATAATCATTTGGTTATTTCGGTAGCATCCTTCTTTTACAAAACAATCCTTGACACTAGATTCTCGTTTTATTTTTTGTCTAAAATTTCATATCATATATGATATAAAACCAGATAATGTAAAATGAAATCTGAGATGAAGAAATTGGTGCAGAGATTGTTTTTCATCGCCCCGTTCCATCTTCCTTTGGTAGGGGATTTGCCACAAAAACGTTCGGACTATTTTGTGCGAGTGACGACCAAATACAAAAGGATATGATCTGTGTAATTTCTTTGTTTATTTAAGTTGTTCAATCATGTGTCGAGGCACAACCAAATCCGACTGTGGAACGATATGTTCAGGGCAATTAAACACCCACACCCTCTTCTTTTTATCATAGACTATATCGGTGGCCTTTCTTCCGCAGACTACACATGACGCCATTTATTCAACCATGCATAATAAACTTTTTTCTGTTTAAAAACATATCCTTGTTTTTCAGCCGATGGTCCGTGCTTCCAGCTTAAACGAGATAGACTGAACATCATCGAGGAATTCTCCGCGATAGTCGATTCGAAAATCCTTTGTATACCCCGACGGGATATTATTCCCCGATGTTTTTTCTGATGTTAACCACCCTTCACTCATATTGTAAAAATTAACGGTGATTACTGCGGAAGTCAAAAACGCTTCACCAATGTTTTTCGCTGAACCAGTGATAAGAATAACAGATACATTATTATCAGTATAAAACTCATCGATACGATACAGTAACCCGTTGGTATGGGTAAAACCAGTATAGTTCTCATTCCAAATGACCCAATAATTTGTGGAAAAATACGCATCACAAACGTCTTTCCGTTTTGAAAAATTAACCGTGATATCGCTGATATTTAGTTCATAGGGTACTTCTTCTCGAAACACACTGGTGTACTCTGAGTTGTCTGATGTTGAACGAAGTTCTAGGTATTTCTTTTTCACAATTTGATGAGTGACTATTTGTATCAAATCTGTGTCACCAGTAACTTTTGTGCCATCAGGCAAGGTTATCTCTGGCGGTTCTGAATTATTCACACATCCGCTCAGTCCAGCAGAAAGAAGAATAATGCTTACTCCGATAAGGATGATTAGTTTTCTAAAGATATGTTTACTCCCCAGTATAGTTAGTTCAAATACGTGCAAGCTTAAAAACATATCTATCAACTTCATATCAATCTTGAAGTTAAGCTGTTTTTACTCACCGAGTCCTCCCGAAGAATTAATATGAAGAGACGCGATTACAAAAAGTGGTGGTGAGTAGCATGAACATAGATTCTCTTCTTCCAACCTCTCTGAGTGATGTTTGGGCAATAGTGTTTTGGGTGATGATTATCCTTGTTGTGATTGCTGCGGTTCTTTTTTATTTATATTATCGAAAAGCGTCTAAAAAAGTAGTAAAGATGCGAGAGGATCTTTCTACGAAGGAAAACACAATCAACCAACTGAAGAAATCCAAAGACGACACCTTGAAAGAACTTACGGATCTGAAGGAGAAAGTCGATAAAATCATTGAAAGAGAAAAAAAATAATCGTCTCCGTACGTATATGGTTTACTTGGTGATAGGGATGCCGTGCACCGATTGTAAACTTGAGTTGTATCGTGATGTATTTCCGAACTGATATTTAGGCACCATAGGATTATAAATCAGGAACATGAAATAAGAACATAGGGATTGTTTCCTAACGGTGGTAAACGGAGAGATATCCATGCGAAAAAGAAAATGTACGGGGCAAGGGATGCACGTTCTGGGTCAGATCAGACAGGATACGGCTGTCGCTGAGGTCGTCGGAGAAATTCTCATGTTAACTATGATTGCTTCGATCATCGGTTTTTTATATTTCAACGTGTCATCGATTCCAGAACCCAGTGTTACGAAAAATGTAACGATTCTTGGTACAGTTGAGGAAAACAATCTGGTTTTACAACATCAAAAAGGAGAGTCCTTAAACTTAGATACGGCAGTTACCCTAAACATGGTCATTCACAACGAGACGTTTTTAGTGAAAAACTATTTAGACGCAAAGGCCTTGCTGGATGGAGAATGGAGTATCGGGGAGAACGTCATATATCCGTTTCCGTTCAATCTCAGTAATATTCAAAGTCATTTCACCGCGTCGCTTCATGTAGCAGATAAGGAAAGCAACTCCCTGGTTTTTATTGGTGGGTTTGATGTCTATCCAGAAACTGATTTAGGAGTCACCATCACTGCTGATAATCTCGCTCCAGCGATTGGAGACCAGGTGAATTTCACGATTTGCGTGACAAATTCGAAAGGTGCACCAGCAAAAAACATTGAAATCCTTTGTGTTTTATCCAGGAATTTTTCTTATTTCAGTAATATTTCATCAAGAGGATTCTATAACTCGGATACAGGGATTTGGAATGTGAGTTATTTGGAGGTGGGGGAATCTGCTTGTCTTACCATTACCGCGATTGTTATGCTTTCCTCAGAGCCGACCCAGTTGGCGATGGTTCTTGATGGTTCGGGAAGTATTTCTTCGAGTGATTGGAATATTATGAGGGAGGGTCTTGCGCGATCGATTGAGAATTCAAGTGTCTTTCCTCATGATGGAAATGTGGAACTGACTGTGGTTCAATTCGGTCAGAGACATGCGCAGCGAGAATTAGGACCAGTTACGGTGACAAAGAGTAATTATCTCTCCATTGGAGCGCAAATAAGGAGTATCAGTCAACTTGGCGGGTACACACCTATTAGCTGTGGGATTCGGCTGGCTGCAGATCTCTTACGGAACAATGGCAATTTCGCTCCAAGTAAAAGGCAGATCATCAATTTAGTCACGGATGGTGTTGCGAACTGCTACTGGACGACTGGATATTCAGGAATCTATCAAGGATACGATGGTTGGGGTGAAGGTGAAGATCGGTACCATACCGGGGATTCTTCAGCGAAAGCAAGCTCCAATAGACGGGGGGATATTACCTCCGATGATGTCGATACAACTGGAGCGACAAGCATCACGGTTGATTTTTGGTATCGATTAGATGATACCGAGTCAGATGACCTCTACCTGTACTATTATGATGGAAGCTCTTATGATTATATCACCGCTCTGGGTGGTGGCGCGGAGGACATCTGGCTTCATTATACGCATACGATTACGCATCCGCAATATTTTAAACCAGACTTCAAAATCCGCCTGAGAAGCCAACCTGAATTTGGTGAAAATGTCTGGATTGATGATGTGAGAATCAGAACGAATACTAACGAATTGTTCAATGATAGTTTTGAGAGCGAGTATTGGGCTGAGCATTGGTGGAACCCTGGACTGAAAAGTGCAGAGGATGCTTCGTTATATTTAAATCAAACACTTCAAATGACCAGCAGTCGAGATGAGTTTGATGCCCTTGCGGTTGGTATTGGTGGCATGTATGGTGGACCGGATGTGGATTGGTTAAAGAGTAATGTAGTCTGGCCGCAACCAGGTCGCTTTGCACCACCGTACATAGCAGGTTGGGTAAGAGCGATTACATCGTGGCAGGAGTTTGAAGAGACGATTCATGAAGTATTTAGCGGTTATTTCGGTATTTCCAATCAGAACTTAGTAAAGATTATTACAGTCACACCGTCGACTGACCCTCGCCCTGAAAATAACGAGGTAAGTATCGTCTTAGATACGGGCGGGTAACCAACGCGTGGCGTAAACCTTCGTCGCTTCATTTCTAACAGAAAACGTGGTTGATCGTCGAAGCATCAGGAGGAACATCCAACGAATTATTTTTGTGAATCGATCCATGAACAAACTATGTAAGGGGTATTCCCTTGCAGGTTCAGTTATGTATGTTGGAAAAGAGAACTGGTTATTTCCATAAATTTTTTCTTGAAACATGGTTATCGAACACATACTTCAGGTGATTTCTTTTTTGCATTCGGGGCACACTGCCACGGTAGAACCATCTCTTTTGATTTCTTCTGGTTGAACAAAATTCAGACCACAGTATGAACAATGGTATGTGGGGATATAGTTCGGAGGTGGATGGTTGGGTGGCTCTGTTTGCGGGGGGCTACTGGTTTTTGTCGGTGGTGGTTGATTTCTTTGTGAAGAGCCCCTATTTTTTGTAATCAGAGAAATTATTACGAATACAACAATAAGGAATATGGTTACAATGCAACAGGTTTCTAACACCATAAAACTTTCCGCTCTTGTTCCCTACGCGACTATCGTTCTTCTCCTTAAATACATATCCTCCTGTGATCAAGCAGTGACCCGATCCTAAGATAGAATGAGGTATTTTGTACGAAAGTTCGAAAACCTTGTCAGAGTAGCGGAGGATCACCATCTTTTCCTTGGGGCTGATTTGATTTCTACAGGTGGAAAAAACGATTATTCTCCTACGAGTTGCACGATGAGGTTTCTTCTGCGTGGTTGAGTATCAAGTTCGATAAATATGAGTTGTTGCCATGTGCCATGGAGTATTTTCTTGTTCTGAAATGGTACGGTAAGACTAGCACCCATGAGAGTGGCTTTTACATGACTTCGTCCATTATCATCATGCCATGTTTCATGATGCTCGTACTCTTGATTCTTTGGTGCTATCTTGTCTAAGGCTCTTGGTACATCTTGCTTTAATCCAGGTTCATATTCCATCGTTGAAAGCGTTCCTGTGGAACCTGGGACAAATACCATGCAGATGCCTTCTTGTAATCCAGAGTGGGAGACGATGCTCTGAACATCTTCTGTGATATCGATGATATCGTTTTCCCCGGAAGTTTCTATATCAATGCTATCATGATAGACGGCCATTAAGAGATGCATTTACGACTTTGCTTATAACAATATTGGGGGAGGGGGTCTTCCACATGGTGAAGGCAGAGTAATCCCCGTTTACTTGACCGAGATGCAGAACCTTACCGATCATTACTCTGAAAGCATGGAGTAGAAAACGCTCGAAATCCTCCGTAACACGACACTCCTTCTATAATTTCTTTGTTCTACTCTTTGTTCTTTCCATCTATTGAAAAAGTTAAAAATCATCCAAGGTTTTAGGATACGTATGAATGGAAGAAAAACGTACTATTCGTTCGATGAGATTCCCTTCAAGAGCAAGGAACCCTATGGTTCTTCAATCGAGCCGCCTGGCATTAAATTCAGCAAACAAGAGATTCTTCACATCGTTATTGCGATGGCGGTTCTCACGGTCGCCTTTACATTCGCCTTTCTCCCGTATCCTCCCTTCAGTCATTTAGATCAGGTTCTCACGTATCTCCCTCTTTCCTTCATCGCGATTGTTACAGCGTTTTTCTGTCATGAAATGGCTCATAAATATATAGGGCAAAAGTTCGGGTATTGGTCTGAATTTCGAATGTATCCCCAGGGGCTGTTCTTTGCTCTTGTCTTAGGGATGTTTGCTGGGATTGTCTTTGCTGCCCCGGGTGCTGTTCAAATTTTTGGGTCACCAAACCGAGAGGAAATGGGGAAGATTTCCATGGCGGGTCCTTCCACGAACCTTCTCCTCGGGTTGATCTTTTTCGGGATTTGGATGCTCTCCGATGGTATGATGAGTACCATTTCGTATTATGTCTCTTACATCAACGTATTTTTGTCGCTCTTCAATCTTCTTCCCTTCGGTCCCTTAGATGGATTAAAAATATTCAGGTGGAAAAAAGGGGTATGGGGCGTACTCTTCGGACTTGACCTCGTCGTCTTGCTTGCGTTATGGGGGGTGTTTTTTTAAAATCACCCGCCCTTAACCTTTTTTTCCTAGTGATATATCATACATAGAAAGTGCATAATAGAATCAGCAACGTTCTTCTCACTCCTTAACCATTTTTTTAGCAATTATTTATCATCCGATCCTTAAAGTCCCCTGTTCAGTGTGATGTTTTACCTTATAATAGAGCGCTTTCTAATTCTAACGAAGGACGTGTTCTCAATTGTTTCAAGGAATGGAAGATAATACCCCTCGTACATCGAATCTTATGTTCGTTAGCCTTCTCGTCGGACTTGGTATCTATCCTGCAGCTATTATCCAAAAAATAATGAGTAAAAAGCCGCTTACCTCAGTTTCTGTCTCTTCTGCATTTAATGCCCAGGTCATTACTTTAATAGTAACTGGACCAAAACCACCAAAACCAAAAAGAGGACCGACCATCAGCATGAGACTTTCATTCGCAGATAACTCAGAAGTATTTGTGGAAAAAGAACTATTTATGTGATGAAGGAATCCACCGGTTATCTGAGCGGATACCTCAACATCATAAGCACTCACACTACCTACGTTTTTTATCCAGAATCTTGGTCGCAGCAGGCTTGGTTGAAATTCAATGACGAGGTTGGTGGCCTCTATTCCATACGTTCGAAAGACCATGTCCCATGTGGTGTTGTCTTCCTCTTTCGGGTTTGGATGTTGATGGTGATTCAATTCCAGGTCTACTGAATCATTGGTCCATGTGTCTCCATCATCAGTTGAAATCCATGCACAGCCGTTTGGATACGCCTCAGAATCATTATTTGCAGCCCACCCATAAAAATTATCCGTACTGTTTTCTGTGTAACATACCATGTAATAGGTTTGTCCAACGGTCACCCAGAGATTAGATATATCAAATTCTACCCAGGAGAAATTATCTGTCGGAATATCGTCTGCTGAAACACTCGTGTTTACTAAATCGGGGTGAGTCAATTCATCTCGGATTCCAAGGGTAAATGGATATGACGCGCTAGCATTTTTTATAATGCTTACTTCGATTCTTGTAAGAATCGCTTTCTGTGGGATAAATGACTGTGCAATTTGAAAGTTTAAATCAACGATATCTGGAATGGTTAATCGTCCGACTGGAAGAATGATGTCTTCAACTGCGACTTCTTGAGATTGATCAATCTCATCTGTACCTTTTTCAATTATCTCTTTGTTAGTAGCCAAAGTTGACCCTGGCAGTATGCATACGAGGGCAACAATGACCACTACCATAGCCTCCCATTGATGCTTTATTTTTTTCATATATCTCTTACCTCTTTTTTTTTCTCAATTCTTTTCTTTTTACGTGGTTTTCTTTTCTAGGTGTTAGTATCATTTTTCCTTGTCGGTATTTGAATCCTCAGGTATTGGGAAAGAGCGATATTGCCTCCCATCATTGATACTAACACACAGAGCAGGGGAAGATAGGAATTACTTATTCATTTCCTTATTTCTCCTCCCTGAATATCGCGTTAATGAAATTAATAGAATCATGTGTTATAAAAATTTTTTGGTTATTTATCACGACAAACGTAACAATAATGGTATGAGAAGAACCGGAGGATGTATCTGTTAAGTAAACAGACATCGCCGTCATCGTCTAGGAGAAGAAATGTTCGTGTAAACACCGTGTGTGTTTGCTATTTTGCTGTTTCTCTTTATCCACCTTCCTTTGAACACTGATGTTGGCGATCTTGGTTGATATTATAGTATCGATAATTATATATACGGTGAAAATAATCATATAAAAATAAATTTAAAATCAAAAATAAGAGGTAAGAAATATGTCTATAAAAAAACCTGTAATTTGTGCCATAGGGTTTCTGCTACTATCGACCACGCTGGTTGGAGCATATATCTCTGTAAACGGAATCAGTATCCCTGACGATAACGTGACCTTAAACGCAGTGGATGGAACCGACAGCTATTTTAACATTACCCTATCAAACGTGCCTGGTGGATATGATGTCGAAAACGGTTTGTATCCCGGCTGGTGTGCAGACCGAGCGGTTACCATGATTCGATCCGTCGACCACATTGTGACCTTATACGACAGCTATGACCCCAGCCTCCCAACTCAGTTCCAGGGCCAATGGAATAAAATTAACTGGATCCTGAACAACAAAGGTGCTTATTCCATGCAGGTCATACAGGATGCCTGCTGGTATCTTCTTGGTGATTATACTTGGGCGCAGATATCGACCAGCGCAAAAGAATTAGTGAACCTTGCAAATGGTACTTTCATCCCTGAAGCTGGTGAAATACTTGCGATTGTCGCTGTGCCAACAGCAGCTGGTTGCCAATGCACCTTCATCGAAATCGAAATCCCATGCACCGGAGATGAGGGGTTAACCCCAGGGTACTGGAAAAACCATTTATCCAGCTGGCATACGTATGATGACCAAACCGAAATTGGTGACGTCTTTACTCTCCCAAGTAGCCTGAGTGAACTGGATGACGACACGTTCCTGGCCGCCCTGAACTACAAGGGAGGCAATAAAGTCATCGGTGCAGCTCGAATCCTGCTGAGAAGCGCGGTTGCAGCTCTTCTTAATGCAGCTCACCCGGATATTGATTACCCCTTATCCATCTCAGCTATCATCAGCGATGTCAATGACGCCCTCGCCAGCCTTGATCGAGCAACCATCTTGGACCTTAAAGACGTCCTTGACGGCAATAACAACCTCGGCGCAGAGCTCTAAGCCTTCGCCACATCCTTTTTTTCTTTTTTTTTTTAAACCAAGTCCACATCTCTATAGTCTTGTGTTTTAGTCGTTTCAAAACCTTTAAATCAGCCTTGCTGATGATATTCTTAGTTCCGGTTTTACGGGAGTCAAAAGAGGTTGTTTACAATGAAATCGAGAGTATATACCGGTGTGGTATCATCATTTATCTTACTTGTCTTGCTGATAGGTGTTTTTTCTGTCGTTGTCCCAGAGACAGTGCGTGCATTTCAGGATGGTGACTACATCTATGAAACCACTGGCGATCCCTTGGTAGCGACCATAACGGGGTACGCTGGTGAGGGAGGAGCGATTATCATCCCTTCAACAGTAGGTGGATATCCAACAGTACACATTGGTAATGGTGCGTTTGAATCCTGCTCCTCATTAACGTCCGTGACGATCCCCGATACTGTTACCACCATCGGGGACTTTGCCTTTATCTCCTGCGGTTCGTTAGCCTCTGTCATCATCGGAAGCAGCCTGACTACTATCGGAAGCTATGCCTTTGACGCCTGTAATCACCTTACCTCCATAGCCATTCCTGACAGCGTCACCACTATTGGAGCGTATGCATTTTATAAGTGCACCAACCTGACCTCGGTGACTCTAGGAGACGGCGTTGTCACCATCGGAAATTACGCGTTTTCTTACTGCACTCAGCTTCCCTCTGTGATGATTCCCAGTAGCGTCACGAACATCGGAACCTACGTGTTCCAATATTGCACCTCACTCACTACGATCACTGTTGACGAATCAAACGTACAGTACGCCAGCATCAATGGAGTGCTATATACCAAGGATATCACAACCCTGATCCAGTGCCCCGCTCACAAGACTGAACCGGTGATCATCCCGGATAGCGTCGACACCATCGGGAAAGCAGCCTTTTTCGCCTGTACCTCCCTGAGCTCCATCAGCATTCCCAGCAGTGTTGACTCCATCGGAGATTACGCGTTTTCCCACTGTCCTCTGACCACGGTCGACATACCAAACAGTGTCATCACGATCGGGGTCTATACCTTTGCCTTCTGCCCGTTGATCTCGGTGACCATCGGAAGCAAGGTCAATGCCATCGGCAACTATGCGTTTACCTCCTGTAATTCCCTTACCTCCATAACCTTCTTCGGCCTTGTGGCACCGTCCTACGTTGGTACGTACTGGATTCTCAATACACCAAATACCCTCCGAGGTCATGCGTCTGCCGCCTCGACCTTTCCCGAACCAGGGGGTGTGTGGAATGGATTGACGATGGGGACCTACCTATCAGAGAACGGAGGATCAAATGGAGGGTCTTCCTCAGATGAAAATCAAAAACCCGTTGCAGACACGTCCGCTGGCGAACCCTACCAAGGATATGTCAATTCAGAGATTTTTTTTAATGGATCCGCAAGCTATGACCCTGATGGGAACATCACCACCTGGCTTTGGGATTTTGGTGATAACACCAACGGGACCGGGAAAACCGTGCGGCATTCCTATTCCAAAGCAGATACCTATATAGTAACGCTGACTGTAATTGATAACCAAGGAGCTATAACAACCCGTCAGACTACCGCGGTGATCCTGACAGTCAATACCCCGCCGCTCCAGCCGATGATCACGGGTCCATCAGTCGGGCAGAAAAATGTCTTATATAATTATTCGGTTACGGCCTACGATGCAGATAACGATACCATTCAATATACTGTTGTATGGGGTGATCAAACCTCGTATGCCAATACAAGTGTATTTTTACCAAGCGGTACTCCATTTCTGAGCGTTCATTCCTGGACTGTTGCTGGACGGTACAATGTCACAGTAGCAGCTACTGATAATATCTCAGCGTCTTCTTCACATCTCACCGTGTATATCGATGCGGTACAAACTGGTGAAATCGGGTATCTTATCGATACAGACAGCAATGGGATATACGACATGTTCTGCTCTGATGAATCACAACAACTCACAGCAGTGCAACAAACGAATGGCGCGTATACCATTGATACAGACGGGGATGGTTCTTGGGATTACACCTTTGATACGTCGCAGGGGTTGACACCCTATGAGGAATCACCACAAACACCAGGGTTTGAACTCATTGTTGTGCTCAGCGCCATTGTTTTCCTCGTGTTGGTACGACGGCTTGATTTCCGTCTTTAAAAACAGATACTCTGAACATAACGGTTTTTGTATGCAAGTGTAATGAAAAGAAAAAGAGAGTGGCTCTCTTTAGTAACCACACAGGAGTCGGAGAAGTGGGAACGCGGTGGGGAATCGCTCAAATAACGCCATTAAGAGCTGTCGTATCGGATGCTGATAGGAATACGGCATGGTGACTGGTAAGGGGTCTGACCAGTCGCTCTCCGCGTCAAACGTATCCTTGGCTTTCACCTTGATGCTGTATGATCCTTTCTTGGCCCAGGTGTGTGTCGTACTAATGGTGGCACCAGAGGTATACGGTCCTAGCCACGTGCTTTGAGTCCCATCGCCCCAGTCCCAGAGATAATACACCTGGTCTCCATCCAGGTCGGTGGTGCTGGTTGTGTAGGTGTATATGATGTTGATGTTTCCGTTGGTTTCACCCGTTGGCGTCTCGGGTTTGTCTGGTGGGTTATTTTCTTGCTGTTGTGTGGTAAACGTGTACCATGAGCTGGTATACTCGCCGCTACCAGAGGGATCTGTGGCGTTCACCCACACGGTATAGGTTGTAGAATATGTCATATCGGAGAGGGCGAGTGTTTTCGTTCCGTTGGCTGCACCCGTTCCGCTATTGGTCTGTCCATTGTTACACTGGATGGTCCAAGAGAACTCATCACCATCCGGGTCATAAATCGGAATGTTCCAGAGAAAGCTTAACGATTGATTCAGGGAACCGTTGGCTGGGGAGGGCATTCCAAACAAAGGTGGATAATTCGCCCCTGCGAGCCCCGTCGTAAACGTGTACCACCTGCGGGTATACAAACCACTGCCTGCGGGATCGGTTGCATTGACCCAGATGGTATAGGTTGTTGAGTACGCAAGACCAGAGAGTGGAAGGGGTTTGGTTCCATTGAGTGAACCTGCCCCGCTGCTCGATTCGCCATTGCTACATGAAATCGCCCAGGAAAATGGATCACCCTCGGGGTCATTGATGGGGATGCTCCAGGTGAAACTCAATGGTTGGTTGGTTGAGCCATTGGCAGGGGTTGGTGTGCCAAATTCTGGGGGGAGGTTTGTTGCTGTGGTGAACTGCCAGGTTGGTCCTGTGGTGGATGTGCCATGGTTATCCCAGGCGATGATCCTCCAGTAATAGGCGGTTTGGTAGTTCATCGTCCCAGGGTCGTACAGGCTGGTTGATTGGTTGCTGGTGATTTTCGGTGGAGGCGATGTCGTGCCGAAATAGACGTCATAGGTGACCGTATCACCTGCGTCAGGGTCGCCTCCTTGCCAGCTGAGGTCTTCAGTGATGCTGACCGCGGTTGCCAGATCCGGTGGCGATGGGGTGTGTGGCGTATACGGAGCCTGATTGGTTTCAAGGACTTGCGCAGTACTTTCAAAGGGAAGATAGTTCTGTTTTGTGATGGTGACGTACAGTGTGCCCGTAGAATTTGGTGTGATGCTCAATGTTATTGTTCCAGCGGTGTTCGTCAACCCGCGTTCATAGATTTCCGTGCCTTTCCAAAGGCAGACGTACGCTTGATTCACAGGGCTGCCGTTGGAGGTAACAGTGACGATGAACGAAGATGTGTTCAGCGGTATTTGACTCGGGTGTGAGGCGGTAAGGTTCATCGGGTTTTCCTTCCAGATAGGTAGCTCTGGGTCACCCAGTAACGTCAACTCAGTGAAAATATATTTATAATGACCGTAAAAGTCGTATTGATACGCATCATTCTTATGATCCGAGAAACATGCTCCAAGCTTGTAGTTGTTTTCCGGGAACAAGGATTTGAAGAAATAGATGTCGTATTTCATAGAAAGCGTGTTCACATAGCCAGGGTTATACCACCCGTAGCGGGAGTTACCCACAAAGGCGATGCCGCCACCATTGTTGTCCCTGACGAAATGCTCTGCGATGCTGTTGGAAAAATCATAGGCTGCTGGCCAGCATCCCATGGAGTAAAAAATGCCTTGTTTGTTCCCGTTGGTTAACGCATCCATATCCGCGTTCTCCAACCCGAGATCATGATTAACATAGCCGGTACCCATGTAATCATAATTCGAATGATCCGCATGGTTCATGAGGTTCTGGCCTGCGTTGATCGCAGCGATGACGTTGGTCTTATGGTTCCCGGTGTGGCTGTCGTAGACGGCCGTCAACGTCCAACTGGTGGGGATATACGAATTCGTAATCGTTATCTTGCATTGTTCTGCAGGGGTGCTGCTGTCAAGGTTAAACCCGTAGAAGCCTGCGCAGGTCGCGTAGTTAGTCAACGGTGGGTTTTTTTCATAGGTGAGTGTTTTGTTGATGAAATTGCCGATTTGGCCGACACCTGATCCTGCAGCGGTGACTGATGCGCGACCGACATGCACCTCGCAGACCCAGTCGTTGTCGTAATCCGCGTAGTAGGTATCGTTTGGGACGGGGTCTGGGTCGACATTGGAAAACGTTCGAGAGGAATACGGCACGGCATTGGTGTCCCCACCGAGTAGGAAATACATCGTGCCCCAGGTGGTCTGCGCGTCCTGGACAAACGCCTTGATTTTTTCCACGTTTGTCCCGCTGTATCCTCCGTTGTTATAAATCCATGAGGTGGTGACAATCGTGGCAGGGGTTCCTTTCTTTGTCTTCCAGTCTCGCAGTGGCTCAAACGCACTCACGAAGCTTTCTTGGGTGATGATGACGTACTCGTAATTCCCTGGTGGTACGCCTTTGCTTAGGGGATGGGGTGCGCTGCGGAGTGTGACCTGCCGTGGGTTGATGACCATGCGTTGCACCATCTGCTTATACATCTCTTTTCCTTGGTCGGAGATGCTTTTAGAAAGATAATCGCCGCAGGTATATCCTTCTGTAAGTTCGACGGTGAAGCTGATGGATGTGATCAGGGTCACTTGGTGCTGTGAAGCAAGATAGATGAGGGGATAGAACGCGAGATCGACCATCGCTTGACCTGCGAGATCACAGTGACCGGTGATCTGCACGGGTTCTGAGGGATACGGGTGCAAGGAGAAAGAGACGTCCGTAGCAAGGGGGAGAAGAGAGACATCATTGCTGATGGAATTTGTTTTCTCTGGTGGCTGTGCCGGGAGCAGGGTGTAGAGACCAGTGAGTGGTTGGGTGGTGATGTATCGGAGGTGGATTTGTGTTGCTTTCCTGTCTGGGGGGAGTGCGATCCGGAGGGTTTTCACCGGGAGTATCGGCTTTCCTGGCTCCGCAGACACATCATAGTCGTTTATTTCGATGATGTCATAGCCCTGGAACGTATCAAAATGAAGGTCTTCTTCATTGATTTGTAGGCGACAATACAGTGCGTTTTCGGTTGGTATTACTTCAATGGTGTCAGGGGTATTGTATGGGATGTGTGATGTCTGTGTTTGAGTAATACTGACCTGTACTGCTGAGGTGCTGCTTGTTATAAAAAATATCATAAGAACGATTATCGTTATTGTTTTTTTCATTAGTCGTTTTTCCATGCTATGGTACCCTCCTTGTCAAGGTAAATTAATACGTAATATGATGTTATTTCATTTAAATGTTTGGAAAAGATAAAAATAATATGATAGAAACTTTGACTCGATTTATACGAGTTTCTTCAGCGTCGTTCGTTCAGGATTTAACACATACTGTTTTCGTATACATTTCAAGGTTTGTAAAATCTGTGTTTCCTGAATAAGACCAGGATAGCGTTTACTTAATAATTGAGAAAATTTCTTTGCCTGCATAAGGTTCTCAGCAGTAAACATGATGACCCAGTCGTAGCACCCATGCGTATAACAACTGGTTTCAATGGTGATATTCATTTCTTTGATAAGGTCATCCCACTTTGGTGAAACGATGGTATCGACGATGTTTTGGTTGACATTTTTTGCGTTCCTCTTTATCAGTACCATATAATGCTTTAGTCCAAGTTTCTCTTCATCAAACACTGCGGTATATCCCCAAATCAACCCTTTTGTTTCCAATTGTTTGATGATTCTCCATGCTTTTTGGGTCGAGAACCCACACTGTTTGGCGATCCTTTCGAGGTTTTCTTTTGAGTTTTTCACCAGTTCTGAAAGCAATTTTTTTTCATCTTGCTCCATCTGTTCCTTGCTGCTTTTCGCCATCATTGACACCTCATGGTTCAGAACCGCAGCAGGTGTTACCGGTTCTGTCTCATAATCGGGTGATAGGATATGAAGAAAAAGGCGTGTAACAAGTCGGGTGATTATAAATCCATTATATCTTGTAGGAACATTTTTATATTTGGTATACATAAAATTATTATTGTGATTCAAAAATTATTTAAACATAAATCAAATCAGGATATTGGGTCAATGGAGCTTAAGGAAAGGACGATAAATAGTTTACTTGTATTACATTTAATTGATGAAACTAATAAGAAAGGAACATTGGAAGATAACTTTAAAGTTCAAAAAATGGTTTTTTCTATACAAAAACTTTTAACGCAAAGGAGCCGAAAAGCATTTAGTTATAATTTCTTCAGATGGCATAAAGGACCATTCAGTGCTGATTTAAACAATGATTTGAATTTATTACAAAAAAATAAAATGGTTGACTGGGGAAAAGACAAAATTGTCCTTACTCGACAAGGAACAGAACTATTGAACGCCTGTCATGAAATCATTGACAAAAATATTTTTTTCCATGATGCGTTCAATACGATTATTAATGAATATGCAAGATTACCTCCAGGTGAAATTAAAAATAGAATATATCAATTAAGAATTTTTGTTCCTGTTTTACGAAAGGTAATGTCAATTAGAGACATTCCTCTTAAACAATTAATTCTTTTTAAGCCTCGTGATGAAAGGATGAAACATGTATTTGATATAGACGAATCATGGGAGGCGACATTGGAGATTCTTTTTGATAAAGATGCCCTTGTCTCTCTTTCTATGGCGTTTAAAGATGCAAAAGAGGGAAGGCATGGGGAACCCTTTACAGTTCATACCTCTTGAAAGATATGAAAAAAATCTTTCTTCATTTCATCCAAAAGACCAAGAAAAAATTACTAAAGCGATAAAAGAGCGTTTACCTTTTAATCCAATGCGTTATCCAATGTTACAAGGTGGGATACCAATTTCTGGAGTTGATTTAATAGGATTACGGCACCTAAAAACTGGCGTTATGAACGCAAAAGGTGGTGCATATGTCTTGTACCGTTATTGTAAAGAATGCTTAGCAAACAAATATTATGAAAAAAGTAAAGTCCGATGTCAATTTTGTGATGGAAAGACGGAAGAACAAATAGTTCTTTTTGATGTCAACTTGAGAAGTGCTGACTACAAATGATTTGGTGTTTCGATTACCGATTTTTTTAATATTTCAAGCCATCGGAAACCTTCAATTTTTGGTAACCCTGCCATTTCACCAGGAGTAACACCAAGGGTCTGATGATTACGAATGAGATTGTAATGGACACGAAAACCTTCCATGATATTCTTACAACCATCATCCTTATCAAAACCACGCATAACCTTAATCCGTTCCTTTTCGCTCCCATGAAAACGCTCAATACGATTATTGCTTACTCTTGCTTTGATACTTGGAACACGAATATGAGGTGAGAAATACCCAGTACGAGAACCACCACTATGCCCGAACTCTTTGATAATCGCTTTCGGGTAAGACATCATACCGTCCGTAAGAATCTCCCGGGGTTTATCCTTTGTAACCTGTTTTGCTTTCTTCAACGGTATCCGTGTGTTTTGTATACTACGGTTTTCACTCACATGGATAGCAAGGAGATAACGACTTCGACTGTCAAGAATATTCCAAAGCCACCTTTGTTTACCATCTACATTAACCTTGGTTTCATCGAAATGCCATCGCTCACTGGTATGTATCTCCTGTTTGTTCATCCATTCAGAAGCAAGTTGGCTATACTGCTCTATCCATCGGTAAACAGTCATATGACTGATATCTAGGTTATGAACCTGTTGGAAATGCTCTGCTACCTTTCGGATTGAAAGACCACGGTAATAGAGATCAAGAGCAAGTGCTATTTTCTCTGGTTCTGCTCTTTTCTTCTGGAATCCCTGGTTGTCAGTAAATCGGTGTCCACAGTCTTTACAGAGATAGCGGTTGATGATTCCGCTTTTGTTATTTCGTTTTCCATTCATTACGACATTGTAGCTTTTGCAGTAATCGCATGTTGGTTTGTTCTGCATGATGTCTTTATTTGACTGTTGGAGATCAATCCTGAATTTCACAGCAATGACATGTATACAGGTTTGTGTCTGTTGGTAGTGTTCGCATGTACATGTGTATCCTTTTCCATGTTTCTGTATCTGATAGATTAATCCTGATTTACTTTGTGATTTGACAGTAAATGAATGATTATTGTTTGGTGCTATTTGGTCGCCTCTTGCGACTATTGCAAGGGCTGGTGTTTGTTGGTCCTTCCATGTGTTCATTTTCTCACTTTCCATATGTAACTATAATGTAGCTACATGTATATAATACTTTCTACTATGTAGCTATTAAATAATGGAAAACATGCATAAAGTATATAAATAATAACTATTATGTAGCTACAATGAAAAAACTAACAAAAAAACCGATTGTGCCTGAAAACCCTATAGCAAGAGAACAACCAGAAAAACCAACCACGCCAGAAAAAACAATGTGGGTCGAAGTCGAAGGTTTTGAGGCTATAGAAAAAATTGTGCGTTCCTCTGGTAACTCAGGACGGGTCTACGTACCTCCAAATTGGGTAGCATGTAGAGTAAAGATTATACGATTGGACCCATTACCACAAGTTGTTTAGGGGGTCATCGCGAAAACATGATATTTACTTGCTATCGAAATAACAGATTAACTAACGGTTTTCCAATGGAAGAAAGGGGGAGGGAGTAATTTACCAGGATAAAACGCTTGAAATAGATAGTATAATTCATGGAGATTGTAAAACACATCTTAAATCGTTCCCAGATGAATCAATTGATTTCATTATTACATCTCCCCCATATGCGTATAATCGTAAAGGAACTTATGGGGGAGTACCAATTGAAAAATATGTTGAATGGTTTTTACCTATATCATACGAATTGAAACGTGTATTGAAAAACGATGGTTCTTTCATTTTAAACATCAAAGAACGGGTAGTAAACGGAGAACGACAAACCTATGTCTTAGAACTTATTTTAAAAATGAAGGAGCAAGGTTGGCTCTGGACAGAAGAATATATTTGGCATAAGAAAAACTGTTATCCTGGAAAATGGCATAACCGATTTCGGGATGCATGGGAACGTTGTTTGCACTTTACAAAACAAAAAAAATTCAGTATGTATCAAGAATCAGTAATGGTACCTGTTGGAGATTGGGCACAAGTTCGTCTTAATCATCTTAGTGAAACGGATAAGATAAGAGATACATCAAAAGTAGGGAGTGGTTTTGGAAAAAATATTTCACGATGGATAGACCGAGAATATGTATATCCTTCCAATGTCCTTTATTTAGCAACAGAATGTGGGAATAAGAATCACAGCGCGGTATTTCCAAAAGAAATTCCAGAATGGTTTATTAAATTATTCACAAGAGAAGAAGATGTTGTTCTTGACCCTTTTATTGGCTCTGGGACTACTGCAATAGCATGTATAGAATTGAAAAGACATTTTATAGGAATTGAGTTGAACGATAAATATTATCAGGTAGCAAAAAATAGAATTAGTGAATTTGAGTTTGAACATGAAACGAAAAGACCATTAAAGATAAAGAGATTACCAATATTGAATGAACAATGACGAATTAGAAAAATTAATCGCAAAATCTCTAAAAGATTTTTATGACCGAAGGATAAATTGTTTAGAAGAATTACAATTAGAAAGGTTTCTTAAGAGAAAAAATCCTTATTTGCTCAGAGCAATAGGGATGGAAAGAGCATCAGAGATAGTAGAATCAATTCTAAATGCCCATCTTAGTGCATCAGATGAAACTATTTTTGGTGATGCTTTTTTTGAGCCTATCGCAACAATCGTATCTGGTGGAAAAGTATCGGATGCTGAGGGGGTGGATTTTACTA
>JBAZLE010000003.1:0-36655 GCA_041650455.1 Thermoplasmatota archaeon
GAATTCAAACCAGACACCACCATTCTTTTAGAGATCTTTTCCTTAAATGCTGCACAAAAGAACGCGGTACAACGATCCCTGCATCACTCCTTAACGGTGATTACTGGACCACCAGGAACTGGAAAATCCCAAGTGGTGCTGAACATCATAGCCAACGCGGTCTATCAAAACAAGACTGTTCTGTTTGCGAGTAAAAACAACAAAGCAGTTGATGTTGTTATCGAAAAATTAAACGCGATATTACCCCACAAATTCATCGTTCGTATGGGTCATCAAGGGCATCGGAGAAACGCGAAAACTGACCTTGAACAACTCATAAAGCAACCGATTCAGAAAAGGACCGTGAAAGAAAAATTCCTCATTGGGTTGCTGACGACCGCCGCACACATCGAAAGAATTCACCATCAAATCCTCACCCTCATAACCCTGAACGAATCATTAGATACCCAGCAAACCGTTCTTGATTCCCTCTATGAGCAAGATCCTCCGAATCAATTGCTACAAAAACAACAACAGCGTTTAGAACGAATTGATCCATTCATATTACAAGAAGACCTGCAGAAATTCTTCGGCGAACATTTTTTCTTACAACATCTGAATCCAAAACGATACCAGCGAAAACAAGAGCAGTGTTTTAGAAAATATTACGAACTGCTCCCCGCCCCACATAAGATTTTACTACAGAACTTGCTCACTAATGGAATCATCCCAAGAGAAACCGCGTTACAATGGATCCTCCATTGGAAAAAAGAAGAAGCATCTCTCGATGAAATGACAAAGATAAAACAAGCCATCCTCGCCTTCCCCCCCTATGATGAACTCAAAAAAAAATTAGCAGCGTGTCATCAAGAATATATCAACATCTCACAATCAGCATTGCACCATCATTGGATGAAGAGATTCTCAGAAACAACAGAACATGATAAACAACACATCAAAACATATTTTTCTGCATCAGAACAGCTTGAATCTAGAACCGAAGATAAGCTCGTGTTTCGGAACCTTCAAACCCAACGAGTACGCGCTCTGCAGCGGATCCTGAAATTTTTACCCGCCTGGGTGGTGACAAATCTCTCTGCAAAACAGAGTTTCCCTCTTAAAAACGCGATTTTTGATTTCTTAATCATCGATGAAGCATCACAATGCGATATTGCCTCAGCACTCCCTTTATTCTACCGTGCGAAACAAATCGTTATCATCGGAGACCCCCATCAACTCAAACACATTTCACTGCTTTCAGAAAGCCAAGACAACACCCTGGCAACGACACATCATGTCCCCAAAGAACTGCATATCGACCTTGCATATACAACACATTCCCTTTATGATTTTGCAGCACAAGTCACCCGCTCACACAACCAACAACCGATACTCTTGAATGAGCATTACCGCTGCCATCCCGATATCGTTTCATTTTCAAACGAATATTACTATGGAAGAAAACTCATTATAGCCACCGATGAAACACGGCTTATTCATCATCCCTTGTTACAAACCAGAATTTTGTGGCATCATGTGAAAGGCAAAACCGTTCATGCAAAAAGTCCGTATAATGAGCAGGAAGCAGAGCGAGTCGTGGAGGAGCTTTTGAAAATCTTAGAGGTTGTCTCATCGGCCCATGCTTCAGTGGGGATTGTGACTCTTTTTCGAGCGCAGGCCGAAGTGATTACTGAAAAACTAAAGAAATTCCAGGAGGTCTTTGAAAGTGATATTACGATAGGGACCGCCCATCGGTTCCAAGGTGACGAAAAAGATATCATTGTGTTTTCACCGGCTGTTTCCGAGGATGTAAAACCAGGGACGCTGCATTGGATACAAACAACAGGTCAGTTGATAAACGTCGCTGTCACAAGAGCACGCAGTATGTTCCTCATCGTTGGAGACCAAGAACTCTGTAGACAAACCAGTGGTCCGTTAAAGAATTTGTATGAGTACGTTCAAGCAAAAGAGATAAAAATTCTTCACACGCACTCCCCTGCAGAAAAGATATTTTACGAAGAAACGAAAAAACATCACATTCCCATCGCGCCTGACTATTCGATAAACGGAAAAACTCCCTATCAAGTCGACCTTGCGTTCTTTGTCAACGGGAAACGATATGCAATAGAAATAGGTGACATACAAAGGGAACGTAAGAAGGAACAATTATACTCAGATGGCTGGAAGATCCGACGGTTCTCAGAAGAAGATGTCTCCAGTAATCTTTCTGACATCATCGAACAACTCAAACGACTATGCTAGTATGGAATAGATGAAATTTTCAATCATTATTTATATACCCTCCATCATATACAATTCTAATATCAGGGGATTTCAACTATGATTGAATTACGTTACATACAAAAACTATCAGTTGTGATTATAAGTGGAATATTTCTTGGAACAAGTTTTTTTTCTTCCATAAACGCCGACCAAATTCATTTCACAGAAAATGAAAACCTTACAATCAGTATGGATATCGCTACAAAAGTTACTTCCGCAAAATTACTTGAACTGAACAAAAAAGATTTCTTCATAAAAGAATCGACACAAATAATTAACGAAAAAGGGGAGACACTCTTATACGTGTTCGATTTACATCCGCCTGGGTATGTTATCGTCAGTGGATCCTACGATCTTCCACCGGTGGTTGCGTACTCGTTCACCAGTCATTTCCAAGATGAGATTCAGAACAACCCTCTTTTGGATTTGCTGTCTTTGGATGTGACACTCCGATTACAGACCATTCAGACCATCCCAAACAAACTCCTCGAAGAACGACACGACCAATGGGACGTATATTCAAGGGGAATTCCTTTTAGCACAGGAAGATTTGAACAATGGCCACCAGAAGGATCCACCCCAACAGGAGGATGGGTATTAACCAATTGGAACCAGGGCGCCCCCTATAATAATTTTTGTCCACTGGATATCGCCAATGGAGGATCACGCAGTGTCGCAGGATGTCCTGCGGTCGCGATGGCCCAGGTGATAAATTACCATAACACGACCATGAACATAACGTTTGATGATAGCGATGATTATCATCACGCCTATGGTGGTAATAATTATTGGATTGACAATGACTATGTGCAATATGGTTTCAAATCATTTCCTCAACTGAACACGTATCTGTCAACACTGCAATCCCATTACGAAAATCAGATACCACCTACGAACGACGACAAAGCAGCGATTACCTTTGCTTGTGGCGTCGCGGCAACACAAGTATATGGTTCAAGTGGGTCAGGAACGTTTGGGGTGAACCAAGCCTACGAAGCGTATCAACGATTCAATTGCACTACGATTGCTCTCCTTGATGACAACGACCCTGATCTCTATGATCGATTATCCGATAACATGAAAGATGCGCTCCCTGCTCATTTAGCAATAGTGAATGAAGGCTGGACCGCAGGTCATAACGTGGTTGTCGATGGATACAACACCGATGATTACTACCATGTGAACTGGGGATGGGGTGGAACCTACAACGGATGGTACCTTCTCCCCGAGGAACTCCCCTATGAGTTGACGGTGATCGAAGGGATCATCGTTGACATTCTCAAAAACACGGGAGTCCCTGATCTCGCCTGCGAGGGAATACTCGAATGGAATAACGCGACACCCAATGAAACAGTCACCGGGAGTTTTACCATCAGGAATACCGGGGACTCGGGCTCCTCCCTTGATTGGGAGATCACCGAATGGCCGACCTGGGGAGAATGGAGCTTTACCCCTGCTCATGGCTATAACCTTAAGCCTGAAGACGGACCAACCACGATTACGGTTCAAGTCGTTGTACCAAACCAGGAAAACCAGCTTTTCACCGGAGAACTCAAAGTGGAAAACATCGAAAACAGTGGCGACTATGAAACCATCCTCGTCTCCCTTCAAACCGGGTATAAGACTCATGAAAAGGTTTCCTGCAATGGGTCTCTCTCCTGGGTTGATATTAAAACACTCTCCACAATCACCGGGAGCTTCACCGTGGAAAATGTCGGTGCTGCTTTCTCAAGCCTCAGCTGGGAAATCAAAGACTATCCAGACTGGGGGAAATGGACCTTTACGCCTTCTGCAGGAACAAACTTGACACCAGAGGACGGACCGATCACCATCAATGTCATCGTCAGAGCACCATTCAAGAGAAACACCACATTCACTGGACAAGTCACCATTGTGAATACCAAGAATAGTAGCGATTACGACACGATACCAGTCTCGCTTGCAACACCGTACCAAGGTCATCAGATTATCAGAGAAATTCTCCAGGCTCTTCTCGACGTGTTCCCACACGCTTTTCCCTTGCTCCGCCATCTCCTTAACCAGTAACACCCTTTTGCGAATAAGAAAAATCATCTTTCCAATCAACGAATCAATTAGAATATTTAATAAAGAATACCACGTTCAAAGAACTCAATGCGATACCTCAACAGATCCAGGTGCACAACAAGGGCGAGGACATGAGGTTTTTATTCATTTATCCCCCGCTCGAACTTTCGTATAACCCTTCCTCTCGCGTCTTCTACGGACTCTCACCGCCCCTTGGGCTGCTCTATCTTGCATCAATGCTTGAGCAGGAAGGAGAGACAGTCAGGGTTCTTGATTTTTCAGCGGAACCTTTCCGGGAACAGACGCTTATGACTGCCGTCAAATCAGCAGATATCGTCGGCATAACAACGCTTAGTCCCTCATTACAAGAAGCAAAAAATCTTATTTGTCTGATTAAACATCAATACCCGGATATCCCGATAATCGTCGGAGGACCTCATTGCACTCTGCTGCCGGAGAAAGTGCTACAGGAAACACAAGCGGATGTCTGTGTCCAGGGTGATGGAGAACACATCATTAATGAAATAAAAAAAGCACTCAATAAACAAAAAGAGTTTTCACAAATACCAGGGGTTTTCTACCGAACAATAACCGGCGTCAAACACGGTCAACCCCCGCAGCTCATCCACGATCTCAACTCCATCCCGTTTCCCGCACGTCATCTCGTAAAACAGTATACGTATGGTCGCGAATATAATCCTCATCTGAAAGCAGGGGAATTCACCTCAATCATCACCAGCAGAGGCTGTCCGTATTCCTGTCGTTTTTGCTCCCGTGGTTCCATCAGCATGCAACGCTACCGGATCCGCTCGACTGAAAACATCATCACGGAGCTAAAAGAACTCCAGGATCAAGGGTACCGCCACGTCGTGTTCTCCGATGATTGCTTTCCAGCGAACGTCAAACAAGCATCCAGGTTATTTGATGTAATTAGTCAGGAGAATCTTGACTTGAAATTTTCACTCACCGCCACACGAGTCGACCTTGCGGATACGGAACTGTATAAAAAAATGAGACAGGCGGGGGTGACGCATATTCAATTTGGACTAGAGTCTGGGAACCAGGACGTCCTGGATTTCTATCATAAGAACACCACTGTTGAAACCATTCGAAAAGCTGTTTTGTTAAGTCACGAAACCGGGTTTTTTACCATCGGGTCGTTTATTTTGGGTGCACCATTTGAGACAGCAGACCATTTTAACAGAACGATTCAATTTGCCAAATCACTCCCCCTTGATTCCGTCTCCTTTGTGCCGTTACGGTATATGGTTGGATCTGAACTATGGAGTCAAGCGGTCTACGCAGGGAACATCCGAGAAACAGAATATCTTGTGTATGCAGATAACAACCGAGGACTTGGGACGTATACTAAAGAAGACTTGTTCAGGTATTGTCTGAGGGCGCAACGTTTGTTTTACGGACGGCCGTCATTTTTTTTCAATCTGCTGAAAAAATCTCTCGGCAATGATGATCTCACCTATATCCAATCATATCTTTCCATCTTGCGTTCCTCTCTCCGAAGAACGAAATCGTGATATTTTCCTGGTGTTTTTTCGAAATATTAAAAGAGAATGCGGTATTCTTTCCCTCGCATGATGATACGACTTGCGCAAAGAAAAGATGCTGCAGCAATCACCGAACAAAATATCGCTCTTGCGAAGGAATCTGAAAATATCCTTCTTTCTCACGAGGTAACTTTTGCAGGAGTAAAAGCGGTATTGTCAGATACCACGAAAGGGTTTTATCTCGTTGCGGAGGAACACAACAGAATCGTAGGACAACTCATGGTCACTGTCGAATGGAGTGACTGGAGGAACAAACCCCTCTGGTGGATTCAAAGTGTGTATGTGCAGAAAGAATGGCGGAACAAACACGTCTTTCGTAGCCTATTGGACGACGTTAGACAAAGAGCACAGCAACAGAGGGTAGCGTTTCTCCGACTCTATGTCCATCAGGACAATAAATCTGCGCGACGTGTGTACGAGAAAACAGGATGGCGACCAGACCCCTATGTGATGTATCAGCTGCCCGTGTAATTTCGATGAAGAAATTGTTATTTTTTTAGGTTCATTCGAAGAACAACAGCGATAACGAAACCGACGAGTATTACTGTAACGATGTTTGAAGTTGCATGCCGGGGTCTAGGTTGTTCTTCTGAAGAGTCCATGTCAGCCGCTGGGAGGCATTCCTCTGAGAATTCATCAAGGATATAGGCGGTGATGATGTCGAAATTGACCCGGGACGTCTCCATGTCGTTTTTATTGAATTGGACGTACACCTCCAACGGTCCATATCCGTTCACCCATGAGGTATTTTCCCTGACCTTTATTTTCCACAGATAAATCCAGGACTGTTCTGAGAATGGTGAGACCCACTGTTCCAGGAGTTGTTCCATCATCGTTGGACCAGTGACGACTTCATAGACTGGGGTCCCGAACTCATGGAGTTTAAGGTACACGACGTTCAGGTCGGTGGAAATCGTCACGATAATTTTTACTTCAAAGGTTTCACCACGCTTTAACCGGGGATGCGCGGTCGCCTTCTCCCATGCTCCATCCGAGGTTCGAAACCAGGCGTGAACAGAACCATATGGGCATTCACTTGTGCTAAGCAGCGGAGTAAGGACCAGAAGAGAGAGGAAGCTGATCAGAAAGACGATGCCAACCGTTCGTATCATGAGATCATCCTTCATCAAATCCGAAGGTATGATCATCAAACCAGTTCTCTTGGATGTCCCCCAGCATCATCCCCCAGGGCGGGACTACCCCAAAAGCAATGGTGGTGAAGTTAAAGGACAATCGGGTGTTTTCACCAAGCGTGACATTCCCAAGAGAAATGACTTCCAATTCCCTGACGTATGTCTGTGGCTCATGACCGAGGAGGGGATGAAAGATCGTCTCGTCGCTGGTATCAATCAGTTTAAACTGCGGATATTCCCCTTGGACATCAATCACCCAGAGATTCAACGTCAACACCCAAGGAGTGATAGGAGTGGGGGGAAGCAGGGGGAGACCCGTTGGCCCAAAGACGCAACGATTCCGTATTTTTAATGTCCAGAGCTCTTCATCATCCCAAGTGGTTTGTGTAAAGGGATTCAGATAATTTGGGTAGTGATCGACCGCAAGGCGAACCGTCTCATTCCAGAGGATCTGGTTGTCGGCATCATAGCGAGTAAGGTTCATCGCATAGCCGAAGGGGATGGTGAATTGATTATGAAGCGCATCGGAGACATCCTCTATTGTTTCTGTGAGGTTCTTTGCCTGGAAACCTGCATAGGGTGGTATTGCTGCCTCAAGTGTTCTTGTCAGCTGCTGCGAGATATAGGAAAAGACGATTTCGGTTGTATTTTTCACCATCGTCACATACCAGTCACGGGAGCAGTACACTGCTTTTTTTCCCACGCTACAGAACTCGGAGCCGGGGTGATAGTGAGAAAAATGAAGGTACTTGGAGGTATTCTGGGTGTATTTCGTTAAAAGATCGGTTTTTGCGTTTTCAACTAGGACCGCGGGATCTGGGTACTGCTCCGCATTGATTTCGGGGTTCAGGGTGATGGTGCGTATTGATTCGAAGATCTCTTCTAACACCGTCCATGTTTCCTGTAGAACCCATCCGAGGTATTCTCCTTGTACCAGCGCCTCAAGACCGAGAAGTCCGGTATTGTTTCTTGTTGTGATCATCTCCAGTTTTTCGCCCTCAGTGTCTGGAAATAACGCAAGATAGGTATTCAGCGTGTCCTGGAGGTTCGGGTCGTTCAGCGTCTCATTGAGATAAAAGACATCGACAATATCATCTTGGGAACCGTTGCTGGACGCATAATGCTGAAGGACACTCTGGAGCACCACGGTTTCGATGAGCAGGTCGGTTCGGTTGTTCCACACGATGATTGGCGTCAGAGTTCCATTGACTATTTGATTCTCTATCCTCCACCAGGAATGGAGTCGCTCATACGAGACATTGTAGTGTTCCTCATAGAGTGCACATCCGGGGGTGATTTGTCCTTTTGGTGGCTGAATCACTTGCTTGAATAGAGATTGTACTATGGTATCGTTCCACGCTTGGGTTCCTCCATCGGTCCATCCTTCCCCCGGATCGCCCCAGGTCTCTGTCACCGCCACACGGTCATGGACGTTGGTTGCCATCGTATCACGATACATATTCGAGATCATTTCCTGTACTCTCTGTAGCGTGGTTGTGTTCACGCTGAGGTGTTTGGTGACGGTGGTGAGGAAAAAGGAATGATTTGCTTGCCGTTGTACGATTTCGTTGATAGCGGCCTGGACATCAGCATCAAATACAAGGTATTCCTCTTCGGATTGCCCTGCGTCGTTCTCAAAATGTAAGGTGACACCGGTGATATTATAAAGGATTCGTTCTGCGATTTCTGAGAGGTTCAATGACAAAGACCGATCGATGGATTCGTTGATTGGGGATCCCGCCTCTGCATTCGCACCGCGTTCTGTTGTGTTGGTTGTCTGAACCAGGTATCCTTCTCCTTCCATTTGGTGATTGAACGTCGTGAGGGCATCAGCAGGGGTCTGTTTCAGCGTGCGTAGTATCTCCCGTGCGAGGTCCACAAGACCAAGAGGGTCCACACTGCCAAACACCAGACTCTGCTGGAGGAGTAACCCGCTGTTAATCATCACGGCAAGATGACGGTTATTCATCACATTCAACGGTTTTCCACAGCGGAAATGCTTGAATCCTCTGATTAGGGAATAGAGATTCGAAAGGACCGTAGAGAACGTCCACAGGGGGGTAAACGTCCCGTTGATGGTCTGATGATACTCGCTCATCAGCTGTTCCAAAAGAGGATATCGCGAGGTGAGAATTGAGGAGACATGCACCGTCCGCGTCGTCAGCAGATCCCACCTGTATCCATTCAATTGCCGTATCTCGATGGTGAGAGGCACCGAGGCGATCCAATAGGTCGAATAATTCATGGTCCCTGGTGGCCCAATCAGCGGAATCGAAAATCTGTTCAACCGCAGGTGACAAGATTCAAGACTCATATTTTCAACTGACAGAATCGGCGTCTGGTTCTGAAGCACGACGTTGATAGCATACCGACCATTCGAAAACATGTTATCGAGGTAATGACCGGTAAGATAGACCGTTAATTCTTCTTTAATCATGTGTTTGACGCGAAAAAGGTTTATTGCTCCGGCAGCCCCCAGCGATGATATAATTATGGGATGTTTCCCGATTTCCTTAAGTGCGTTCATCCCTGCGAGGTTCAGTGCATTGGCGAGATCCGCTTCAAAGTAATACAAGAGATTCTCTATTTCGTCCACCTCAAGGGAACGAGCGATCTCCTTGGATTTCTCCAGCTCCAACCGTGAGATGTACACGACGGTCAAACTACTTCCAAGAAGGAGAACGACACCGATAAGGCAGAACGGAATACGAGCATGTTCGTCAGACAGAAATCTTCGCGTTGCTATTCTCTCACCACCCAGATCGTCAAAGTCACTGTTGCTTTATTCAGGGAAATACTATCAAATAACCAATCAATGAGCAAGTCAGAAAAATCACGGATGGTGTCGATGACATCAAAGAGATGATTCACAAACGCCTCCAGCAATGATTCAAGGTATCCCTTCAGAAGAAGTGTCAGATGTTCTTTGATTGCAGATTCACAAACATGAAACGCCTCATTTAATGACCCGAACGATCCGTTGAACATCCCCTGGAGCGTCGCATTCAACTGCCCAAGGAGGGACCGGGACAGCGGGTTCAATATACTTGTATTAAGACCGCTAAACACTCGATCAATCAATCGAATCGATTCCCCAAAGGAGTGGTCTAAGGTGTTTTCGAGGAATTGAGTGGTGATGTTTCGTATCTTTTCAAACCCATAGGAAAGCGTGATGTTGACAATCCCAGGGAACACGGTCATGTTTGTTTCATTCGTAATCCCCGTGATGAGAAACCCATGAACCAGGACACTGAGATTCTCCTGTATCGCTCTGGTCGCGTTCTTTCTTGTATCATACGGTGGTTGTCGATAGGTATACTTCTCAAGGACAATCGTCATATTTGCTATGGCAGGGATAGATGACCTGCCCAGTCCCATAGTGTTGTCGAAGAGGTGGTGTTTTAACCAATGCTTCGTAAAAAGTATGGTATGATTCCCAAAAGTAAACACCGGGGTGTACGGCATCATAAAAAAGCTTTGTGCCACATAGCAATCCTTCGTCGGTGGAGGATCACCAACGCAGAATTCACCTCCAAAGGGGACCGCTCTAATTGGGTGCCACCATGCGGAAAGGTTATAGCGGTACTTCTCACCAAGAAAGGCGGAAAAAAATTGTTCGGTTTGGTTCTTCAGCTCTTCTTCGTACTCCCCAACGAAGATGTTTATCTGATTGTTTCCAAAGAAAGAAAAAGGGACCTTGAATTGGCATCCTAGGTATTCAGCGAGAAGCGAGGCGTAGGTTTTATGGAGTTGTTCATGCGCTAGGAGCCAACAGGTCAGTGCCCCATACAGACCGTCAGAGGTGTTATCAACGCCGATAGCACCTGCGATGTCATTGATGAGATTGCCACAGAATCGGTATTCGAAAAAATCCGCGCGGGTCACAAGGAAGGTATGGAGCGTCTCGTCCACTATCTGTTCACGATGCGCGTCTACCGAGCCTTCGAGCGCGATATTTGTTTGTAATACCGGCAGCAGCAGCGCTCCTGATAAGGAAATCAGGATGACAAAGAAGACCGCATCATACATCAGGGAAATCCCGGAGAGATTGTCTCGCAGAGATAATCGTTTCATCAAGATGCCCTCCAGACGATTATGGTGAATGCCCCGGGGAGTGTTTGTGCTTCATTGAGATAGACACCCACCGGTTTGGATACGGCAATTCTAGAAACGTTGGCTGCTGGTTCAATGTCAGGGAAATTCTGAGACTGGTCGTTCCAGGCAAGTTGAAAAAGGAACAATACACCAGATTGTCGATATTGTTCACCGAGTTTCTGCAACGATGTATTGTCCTTCTGTAAGATAGATACATCGATTAACCCGCCGTCTCTGACAAAATAGCAATCGGGATTTGTGAGTTTTTGTAACAGTCCATTGGCCGTGTGATAGTTCTGCAATCGAGAGATATGATCGGTGTACGCAATATATGTTTGAGCGAGCAGAACGACGAACAGTGCGAACCCAATCATCACGATGGAGAGGGCGGGAAGGACAGTAAATTCCTCTGAAACCGCGTCTTCATTTTTTAAAAATATCTGTAATTTCACTCTATTTTTCATTCACTTTTCCCCCAGACTTTTTTCTTAAATAACGGATTTTTAATAGTATGTTGTATATATAAAAATTATGTTTTTTACAAAATTCAGAGTCGTAGTAAGAAAGCATTAGAGAACATGACTTTGAAATCAGAAACCCCTGGTAGGGTTCCGGAGGTTCCCTGTGCCGCTATGTCGTCAAATCGGATCATGGTTCACCGATTTCCTTTCGATAGATTTTTTCAGTGTGTCGTTTTGTCAGCATAGGTTTATATAGTTTGTATGCTAAAGAATAACATGCCTAGAGGCGGTGTGGCGGCATTTGGTGCTGACCAGGCTGTCTTGTTCGGAGCCGCGTGGTATTTGGTACCCCGCTGGGCTCTCCTCTGGGTATGCTGCGATAACATTTTTTTTGGTAAATTTTCATTTTTTTTTCCATTATTCCTTTAAATTATATCATGTCCTCATAATTTGTCCAGAAATAAAGGAATTCTAATGGAACAAATGTAATGATTTAGTTTTTTAACAAAACATTTATATTCCAGATTGCCTTTATCAACAGTGTCGGAGGTTTCACTTATGAAAAAAACAGTACTCTGCACCATGGTTTGCTTACTTTTGTTCTTATTACCTCAAATGGCCGCTGGCATGGATAGTACGCAACATTCTGAAGAGGAAACTGGAATTGGGGAATGGACGATCCTCATCGGGGTGATTACCAGACCACGTGCGGTCCAATTCAACGGTGGTAACGGGTGGGAATTTAACGCGTTTCTCGTGCATTACACAACCCATTTTTATGGGAACATACGATCCGGTTTTTTCCATAGTCTGCATCAGATTTACATGCCAGACTTTCATTATGGCTGGTTAGGATTTCATTTTGTTGCCGCAAAATTCAACATGCGCTTATTCCCCTAAACTAACAGAAATGACGTCTCATTCAGAGAAATAATTATTAAGAATCAGCATATTTTCTTACCATCACATGAAAACTAATGACTCATTGGTTCTTGTCGCAGTATTCATACTACTACTGTTTCTCATCATCATCCTTATCGCTCTGGTTTCTTATCTGATACTGACGTCTTTTCCCTCATCATCACTGCAAAACATCAGCGATACCGTCTCTATTGCAGCATGGAACCTTGAAAATTTCGGGACTTCAAAGGCAGCCAATGAAACACTCCTGGAATTCTATGCAACCACCATCGATGACTATGCAGTGGTGGTGCTGCAAGAAATACGAGACCCTTCTGGAACGGCACTTCAATCCCTTGCAAAAAAACTCCCCCAGTATTCGTATGTCCTCAGCACACCCGCGGGGCAAGGCAGCAGCAAGGAGCAATACGCAATCTTTTACTCCAAAGCAGTAACCTTGGTCAGTACTACGGATTGGACGGAGACGGAGCAAGACGACTTCGAACGACCTCCCTTCGAAGCAACCTTCACCTTACAGAACTGGACGGTCACTCTTGTTACGCTTCATGCGAAACTGAACAACGTGCCACAGGAGCTTACCACCCTGGAACGCCTCATTGGGACCCCATCGCAGGATACGATACTACTAGGTGATTTGAACGCGGATGGAGATCAGTACTACAATGGTGTCTTGCATCATTTCCTCGACTGGCACTGGGTCATCACCAGCGAGATGGATACCACGGTTGCCAAAAGCAGTAACGCGTATGATCGTATCATCATCAACCCAGCAGCAGAGAATAACTTCATACGAAGCGAGATTATGACGGATGTTACGGCTAGTCAAAGCGACCATTATCTGATCTCTGCTCTGTTCAACTCGAATGAACCATAACCAATTGTTTCCGAAGAACATCTTCGAAAGAAGCATATGTTTTTATAGAAGCAATGTCATAATATTGTTTTACTAAGGATTTGGACTACCATGGATGACGGAATAAAAACAATTCTTCTGATAATAGCGGTCCTTCTCATCTCCCTTTTTTTCTTCGTGTATGTCATCAAAGAACTCTCCCTGGTTTTCCTCCTCATCGCCATCGTCTTACTGACGCTTTTAGCGTACAACTGCATGATGATGGTTACGACCAGATGGGATTCCCATAAAACAACCAAAGAATGGGACCAAGTCGAAGAACTCAAAAAAATACAGCCAACCACGGTTGATACCATCATCGAAGAACAAAAAAAACAAGAGCAATAATCCCCAAGCGGGATTGGTGTGAAACGCGAGGACACCTTTCATTTTTTTTTTCGAAACCACTGTAAAAACGAAGATTACCTCTCTTGTCGTGAGATAACCTTAAATATCTCGAAAACCTACAATACCTTAGTTAGGGGGATAATCACATACCGTACAAAAAAATCAAAACAACACTGAGTATAGCCTTGATTCTCTGGAGCATGACGATATCGTTGACGTCATCCTCCATCGCCTTCCAACAACCCTCAGAAGACACTCAAACGATCTATCAACAATCCTTTACGCTTACCTTCTCAAAACAAGATTTTTCATTTCGCACACAAAATGGGTATGACCTGGTGCAGTTACACGAAGGAGGCATGACCACCGAGATCGGCAAACCCATACTGCCCGTGCAACACCTCAAAATCGCACTTCCCGCGGACATCACAGCAACCCAGGTTCAGATTACGGAGATCAAGGAGCAACGAATCGACGGCTCGTTTCTCCTCCACCCCGCACAACCATCCCAGCGCAGCAGCCTGACACTAGAACAACAACAACTCGTACAACCAGATATGAAAACCTACCAGTCCAACCAGAACTATCCTACACAATACCTCGAGATCACCGGTCAAACCGACCTCGCCGGCCAAGGGATTGCATCGCTCACCGTCTATCCCCTGCATTATCTCCCCGCCCAACAGCAACTCTCCATCCTGACCTCCCTCACCTTCACCATTGAAGGAACACTGGGATATCGCTGCGGCGATTACCTCTCAACACATGCCTCAACAACGAGCCAGAATTTGTATGAACAGATGATTCAAACCATGGTCATCAACCCCGAGGACATCACACTACGGACCGTATCAACCCCGCAACACACCAGCGTTGACCCGGGGCAGTACGATTATGTCATCATCACCCAGGACAGCTGGGTGAGCGCCTTCCAACCACTCGCGGATTGGAAAACAAAAAAAGGCGTCCCTGCCACGATCGTCACTACCTCGTGGATCTACAACAACGGGGGATACAGTGGCACCAACGTTGAGAAAATACGAGCGTTCGTCCAGGATGTGTATACGAATTGGGGCACCATCTACGTACTGCTTGGCGGAGACGTCGATGTCGTCCCCTGCCATTATAAAACATTTCCAACCGTTGACCCTGATGATCCGGTTCCGAATGATGCATATTACGCTGATTTTGACGCGGATTACTTCTGCGAAGTCCATGTCGGTCGCGCCTCCGTAAATGGCCTGGGGAGCGGGACAGGCTCTATAGCGAATTTCATCAACAAAATCCTCACCTACGAGAAAAACCCACCATTGACCGATTTTGCGAAGAATGCAGCCTTCTTCGGGTTCGACCTTGACGATGAAACCCCAGCGCAACAATGCAAAATCAATATCGACAACATCTACATCCCCTCAAGTTGGATGATGACCAACGTGTATGATAGCCATTCGGGAAACCATAAAACAAACGTGATCGCTGCCCGCAACGCAGGCCAGAACCTCATGAACCACGCAGATCACTCCGGAATGGATTTCATGGGAACCGGGTATGTGAATCATGGGATCGGTCTGTGGAATTCCGATATGGACCTGCTGACCAACGGGATGAAACAAGGGATTTATTACTCCATGGGCTGTGACCCTGCCGCGTATGATTCGTCTGATTGCATCGGTGAACACTTCGTTCAGAACAGCAACGGTGGCGGAGTCGCTTTTATCGGGAACTCCCGCTACGGTTGGTACTATGTCGGCTCCCTAAACACCCTGTCCATGGGATATGACATCGAATTCTTCAAATCACTTTTCCAAGACAACCTCTACAACCTCGGGGCTGCCTTCTCCGATCATAAAAACGATGGAGTCGAGAGTGCCGCGGTTTCAAAGTACTGTTTCACAGAACTAACGTTACTAGGAGACCCAGAGCTTCCGGTCTGGAAAGAAAACCCACTCAGCATGACCGTGACCCACCCGACGCTCGCACCGCTCGGGTCCTCCTCATTTACCGTCTCCGCAACCTCCGAGGGAAACCCGCTAGGTGACGCCTTGGTCTGTCTCTGGAAAGGGACGGACGTGTACCTCAGAGGAATGACCAACGACGACGGTCAAATCACCTTCACCATCGCCCCCTCCACCCTTGGAACCCTGTCTGTGACTGTCACAAAACAGAACCATCTCACGTATGAAGGGAAATCCATCGTCACAGACGGGACAAACACCCCACCACAACAACCGACCACCCCCTCGGGTCCAACCTATGCAGGGACGAACATCGAACACACCTATACCACCAGTGCGATAGACCCTGAGAATGACCAGGTCTGGTACCAGTGGAACTTTGGGTCGTATACCACCACTTGGTTCGGCCCCTACGCCTCAGGAGCAATTGCTCAGACTCTCTACACATGGTCCACCCCAGGCACCTATGAGGTAACCGTGAAAGCAAAAGACCACAACGATTTCGAAAGCGATTGGTCCGCTCCCTTGTTGGTGACGGTGACCGAGCTTAAACCACTGCTGACCATTAAGTCGATTACAGGAGGATTGTTTGGGGTCACCGCAGAGATCAACAACAGCGGAGAAGGGATTGCAACAAACATCGACTGGACCATCACCGTGGATGGAAACTTCATCTTCTCCGGAGAAACCCTCTCAGGAACCATTCCCTCACTAGCTCTTAACTCCAGCGAATCCATAGAAAACTCCCCTATCTTCGGATTTGGTAACGTCATCATCACGGTCACCGCGAAAGCGGATGGTGTCCCTGAAATCATCGAAACTGTCAATGGGTTCGTCTTCTTCATCTACATCATCATCTAACCAAACGAAATTCGTTCTGGTATCGTTTTTTCTTAGAACTCACAGCGGAGAAGTTGCCTTTGCCGGTAAGTATAAAAACAATAGTTCTATCATCGTGCCGGAGAGGTATTCCATGCAACAACAGCTGTACAGATATCGTTGGATCATCGTTGGCACATTTTGGTTCGTGATTTTCGCCTATGGAGCAAACTGGTTCGCACTCTCACCCTTGCTTGGAGAATTCAAAACCTCTTTTGGAATCGCAAACTCTTGGCAGACGCCGCTTTTGCTGTCTCTCATCGGGATGTTTGTGATTTTTTTTGCCTGGCCTGCAGGATCATTAACAGACAAGAAAGGACCGAAACTTTCCATCTCGATCGGAGCGTTGTTCATGGCTATTGGGTTTGGGATACGACCCTGGTTGCTCGACAGCTTCTTTACCCTTCTTGCTAGCAGCGTCATCGCAGGAATCGGGCTGGCATGGATCCTGGTTGCCATGGCCCCACAGATGCTCCGATGGTTCCCCCACACCCAAGCAGCACTGCCTGTTGGTATCGCTGCCTCCGGCCTGTTCATCGGGTTTGGCACGGGGTCTCTCTGCATGCCTCTCCTGGTTTCCATGACAACGAAATTCAACAGCTTCCTAGTCTTTGGAATCCTTGCTGTCATCGCCTGTCTCATCTGGATATTTTTTGCTCGCGACAGCCCCAAGACACCACCGGAAGAACGAACAAAAGTACAGAGTATGGGATTTACCGAAGGGATGAAACACGTGTTTCACTCAAAAAACGCGTACCTCTATCCCTTTGTCGGGTTCTTCATCGTGGGGATCACCTTGGTAATATCCCATTTTATTTCCACCTTGTATTCATCAGACTCTTTCGTGAGACAACAAGGCGGCTACATCGCAGGGTTTTTATTATATGGATGTGCGTTGGGTGCGTTTGCCGCGCCCTTTGCTGCAAAAAAATACGGGATACAAAAGATAGCGCTCTCAGTAGTCGGGGGTGCAGTCCTCTTCTGGCTCGTCCTGTTTCTGTTGTTTTATCAGAATTCCTATGAGGTCAACGCGATCAGCTGGCTTCTCATCGTCGGCATCGCCTTTCTCTTCGGCATCTGCTTACAAGCCTCCTGGCCACTCGCCTTGTATAGTCAAGAGACAGAAGAAGGAGTCAACGAGGCAAACGTTGGGATCGCTGCAAGCCTCTATATCTCAATAAGCAACATTGGTGCTGCTGTCCTCCCCGTCATCTTCCCTATCTTGTTCCCCGATAACTTCACCCATTTCATCGCAATCTTAGTCGGACTACTTCTCTGCCTTCTCATCTGGGGCATCGTCAAAAGAAAATAACCCGTATCACCTGTTATTTTAATCGTTCGATAACCCGTTTTGCTTTCCCGGTGCTGCGGGGAATCGTCTTCGGGGGGATCGCATGGACCGGGACATGCAGATTCAGGATCCGGTAGATTTCATGTTCCGCTTTCTGCTCGAACTCATCAAGATGACCGTCTCGATAACGGTCCTCAGAAGGTTCGACCTCAACGCTAAGCGAATACAGATCACCTTGCTTGGTTTTGATGATTTGATAATTATCACTGACCCCAGAGACCTGCATCAGCGCAGCCTCGATTTGGGAAGGGAACACAATGACCCCTTTGATCTTCATCATATCGTCGCTTCTCCCCTTGATCCTTGATTGAATCGGGAACGTCCGTCCACACTCACAGGTTTCCTCTGTTATTGAGGCGAGATCCTTCGTACGGAATCGAATCGCGGGGAACGCCTCCTTCGTCAAGGTGGTGTACACCAGTTCCCCTTCCTCCCCAAACGGTAGGGTCTCACCGGTTTTCGGATCAATCAACTCCGGGTACAAATGATCCGCGTTGATATGCAGTTTCTTATACTCACATTCAGAGACCACGCCTGGGCCGATCAGCTCGGTCAGCCCATAGTGCTCATGGGCGATTATCCCCCAGCGTTTCTCAATGGTGCTGCGCATCTCCTCACTCCAGGATTCCGCGCCAAACGTCCCTAACCGAAGCTTGAAATCCTTGGCAGGGTCTAACCCCTGTTCCTCGGCAACCTCCGCGATGTGCAACGAATACGACGGCGTGCAGGCAAGAGCCGTGGTGCCAAAATCCCGCATGATGTCAATCTGACGCTCGGTGTTCCCCGACCCAATCGTAATCACCATCGCCCCGATCTTCTGCGCACCTTTCTCAAACCCGTGAGCACCCGTGAACAACCCATATCCATAGGCGTTCTGCACCACATCATGGGTTCGAAGGCCATTCGCAAACAAGGACCGCGCCATCATCTCCCCCCAGAGGTCCACGTCGTTTCTGGTATAAGGGCCGACCACGGGTTTCCCGGTGGTCCCGGAAGACGCGTGCACCTCGACAATGTCATCAAGAGGGGTGCAGACTAACCCAAATGGGTAATAACTGCGTAACTCCTGCTTGGTGAGAAACGGGAGTTTCTCTATATCTTTTAATGTTTTTATCGACTCAGGGGTGATCTTTGCGTCTGATATTTTTTTATGATAGAATTGATTGGAGGAATACACGTAGCGGACTAATTTTTGTAAGCGGCCTAGTTGCAGGTTCTGTAACTTTGGCAATGGCATGGTTTCTGCGGCTCGATCCCAGTACTCTTGTGTCATAAAAAACACTCCATTTCGGTAGGGGAATATCAAGTACTGCTATAAGAGTTTCTGAATGAAAAATAAAGAAAGGTATAAATTACGATGACTGTTTAACAACTATCAAGTAAAACATATCCTATCATACGATTTGGAGGAGGCAACTATGGAGTTAATCTTAGGTATGGACCTGGGGGTCTTTGTCGCGTGGATTGGGACGCTGCTGGCTACGATCCTATGCATTCTCTATGGGATCTACCATCAATTCATCAAAAAAACCGATACAAAACAAGAGCCGCCAACCTCGAAAAAAGGAAAGAAAAAACCTAAGGGGGACTCCTAATGGACCTCTGGCTTTTCGTCGTCACAATGGTATTGTTTGCCTCAGTCTTTATCTTCCTGGGGTATCTCGGGTACCGCAAGACAAAAACCGCGGAAGATTACTTTGTCGCAGGTAGAGCCATGGGCCCGGTGATCATCGCGTTTTCCTACGGTGCCACCTTCATCAGCGCAGTCGCCCTCATCGGATTTTCCGGGATCGCCTCGGTCTATGGGCATTCGATCCTCTGGCTTGCGTTTCTGAATGTGTTTGTCGGTATATTCATCGCCTTTGTGGTATATGGCTTCCGCACACGAAAAATGGGGCTTTCCCTGAATGCGATGACGTTACCTGAGCTGCTGGGAAACCGTTTCAACTCCGTAAAAATCCAGCAGACGGCTGGGTTGATCATCGGGGTCTTCATGATAGCGTACACCTCTGCAGTGTTCCTTGCGATCGCCTCCCTCTTCCAGGTGACCTTTGGCATCCCCTACTGGATATGCGTGGTCATCTTTACGTTAATCGTCGGCATCTACCTGATCGTCGGTGGCCTGTACGCCGTGATGTGGACCCATGCCGTACAAGGCATCGTCATGCTCATCGGGATGATCATTCTCACCATTGGAATATACTCGATGTTAGGAGGGATCGGCCCTGCACACGAGGCAGCAGCAGCACTCACCCCGGAGATGCTCAAAAGCATCGGCAGCCCTGCTGCGACCCAGGCGCCAAACGGTCTGACCTCAATGCCACCCTTGTTGTCTGCCCCATTCATGATGATACTCACCCTCATCTTTGGAGTTGGTATTGGGGTGCTGGCTCAACCACAGTTAATCATCCGCTATCTGACCGCAAAAAACGACAAAGCACTCCGCATCGCGGTCCCCTACGGAGGGATCTTCATTCTCTTTATGACGTTTCTAGCCTTCAGCATCGGTCCGCTCTGCAACGTGCTCATGTATCAGAACAACATCATGTATCCCTTGAAGGAATCCGCAGGGGCGATGGTCCCCAACCCTGACGCAGTCGTCCCCACCATCATCAATCAACTCTTCCCCACCTGGTTCATCTTGATTTTCCTGTTCGCCATCCTTGCTGCCGCGATGTCCACCGCAGCAGCCTTGTTCCACACCGCGGGAGCTGCTCTTGGCAGAGACGTCTACGAAAAATCCAGAAAGACCCAGGGCTCACCACAAAAATCGGTGCTCATCACCCGGATCGCCACCTTTGTCATCGTACTAGCCACCCTGATTATCTCCTTGAATCCCCTGGACGTTGTCGCGTATATGACCTCGTTTTTCTTCGGCCTGATGGCCTGCACCTTCCTTGCCCCCTACACCTTGATGTTGTACTGGAAACGAACCAGTCGGACAGGAGTCTGGTTCGGCATGCTTGGCGGGTTCCTCTTCACCATGGCCTGGTATATCCTTATCTACTTCAAAACCGCTCCGAGCATCATTGGTTCCTCCCTCATCAGTGACTACGTCATCAATATGCTTGACCCTATCTTCATCGGCCTGCCACTCTCTTTTCTGTTAACGATCCTCTTCAGTTATCTCAAGAAACAAGATGCCGAGGAAGAAACCCTCATGAAAAAGAGTTTTCAAGACATTTAAAAAAGGAAGGAAACTCGATCTCTCTTGACGGATGGCTGGTATGAACGCAGTGATTCTGGGTGCTGGGATGATGGGGCGTGCGATTGCGTACGATCTTGACAAATTCTCAGACTTTAAGGATATCCTCTTAGGAGAAAACGATACTACCACACGAACCTCCGCGAAACAATTTCTTAAGGATACCCGGGTGAAAGTGATTACGCTGGACGCAGAAAAAACACAGGAGACTCATCGTCACCTCCAGAACGGGGATGTCCTGATCTCCGCGCTCCCGTACCAGTACAACTACCGGTTGGCTCGGCTCGCGATCCAGAAAAAAACCCATTTTATCGACCTTGGCGGCAACAACACGATAGTGGACCAGGAACGAGCACTCTTCTCTCAAGCAAAACACCACAACGTCACCGTCATCCCTGACTCGGGGCTTGCACCAGGTCTGGTGTCGATCATCACCCGCGATATCGTTGACCATCTCGATTCCATCGAGTACGTGAAACTCCGCGTCGGAGGCATCCCCCGGTATCCCCAGCCCCCTCTGAACTATCAGATCGTGTTTTCACCCTATGGGCTCATCAATGAATACGTCGAGGATGCATTGATACTTGACCAGGGGAAAATCCTGAGGAAAAAATCAATGACCGAGCTGGAGTCGATACGGTTCCCCCAACCATTCGGAACCATGGAAGCATTCCTCACCTCTGGTGGATGCTCCACCCTCCCCTATACATATAATAATAGAATACCGTATCTTGATTATAAGACAATACGATACCCAGGGCATTGCCAAACCATCAAAGCAATGCTTGACCTGGGATTCGCTGAGGAACAGAAAATCACCTACAACGGACAGAAGATCGCCCCGCGGGATGTCTTTGCCGCATTACTGAAAAAAAACGTACCCACCACCGGGGAGGACGTCGTGCTGTTAAAAGCCATGAGCCAGGGGGAAAAACAAGGGAAGAAACGATCTAGGGTATACCGTTTAATCGATACATATGACACAGACCATAATATTACAGCAATGATGCGCACGACAGCCTACCCAGTTTCGATCACCGCACAGATGATCGAAAACGGAACACTACAACAACGAGGGGTGTTCTGCCCCGAAGAAATCGTCCCACCAAAACCATTCTTCAAAGAACTCAGGAAACGAGACATCAATCTTACGATCTCTGAAAGAAGCGTTCCCTTATGAGCACAAAAGAATTTTTAGACGCCAAAGAAAACGCGTTACGCTCACTGGAAAAAGCCCGGAGAACCGACCAAGTAGACGAGGGGATCCTCCCCGTTTTAAACCTGATTAACCACATCCCCGGCTATTACACCTCCAGCAGCTGCGCAGGGCGAATCGTCCTGCTTCAAATACCGCAGCTTGGAGACAAACGCAATGCACGCTTCCTTGGGATCTGGCATCGGACCATACAGACAACAGAACTCCAAGACGCTGCATCAAACGCAACCACCGGGTATCTCTGGTTCCTCGCTCAAGCACCAATCCTGCATATCGGGGCGGAAACCCTTGAACTTGCAGACACGATGCTGAAAAACGCGATATCATGTGGTTTCAAAAATTCAGCAGTAAAATCCTTAGGGAAAAAAATCATCATTGAAATCTGCAGTACCGAACGTCTTGATGCACCTATAGGGAGAGACGGCTGTCTTTTCTGTGAACAAAAATACCTCTCTTTACTGGTTGAAATCTCAAATGAAGTCATAGAACGATCCCAGCAAAAACTAGGCAAATTCGCTAAAAAACTAGGAAATTATAGGGATTTTCCATGAAAATCAACAAAAGATTTATATATTATGTTGATATATTAGTTGTTGGGGAATAAAGTATGAACACAAAAAAAATCTTAGGCATCTTTATGTGCATGCTGGTAATGACCATGATACCTGTAGCAGCAGGAGCGACCGTAAACGAACCCGAACCAAGTGATATTGGGTTTACCACTCTCCAGGGATTTATCTTTGGAGTCCACGAAGTCAACGGCGGAGCTTTGATTGAGTTCAGATGTCTCTTTGTCCACTATGTTGGGCAAGGCATTGGACAGCGCACCACTGGTTTCCGCTACGGCGGTCAGATGATGGTTATACCTGGGGCATTCAAAGGGGCCCTCATGCCACACATCATCATGGGCTGGTGCCCTGGCGTCTTAGAGTTCTAAAGAGAACAAACATCTTCTCTTTTTATTTTTCTTTTTTTTCCTTTAGTTTTTTTCTTAAAAGAATAATCTATCTTTTCTCCATTGGGTTGTCTTAATTAATAAAAAAAAGAAGAAAAATTAGAGTTCATTGAATTTTTTTGCGACCTCGGAAGCTACTTCTAAGGTGGTATTGGATCCACCCACATCATAGGTCTTGACCGTATTTTCCCTGATGACCTGGGCGATCGCGTGTTCCAGCTGTTCTGCTGGTTTCTTCTCCCCCAGCCAATCCAACATCAAGGTGACGGTCAGCAGCATCGCCATCGGGTTGACCTTATACATCCTTGCGTATTTCGGGGCGGACCCATGGGTCGGTTCGAACAGCGCGTACGCATCCCCGATATTCCCGCTGGAGGCGAACCCCAGACCACCGACCAGCTGAGCAGCAAGATCTGAGATGATATCCCCAAACATGTTCGATGACACCAGCACATCATAATTCTGCGGGTTCTTCACCAGCCACATGCACATCGCGTCCACATTGGTCTCCTGGTATTGTATCTCAGGGTATTCTTTGGCGATTTTCCGTGCTTCCTCTAGCATCATCCCACTGGTCTCTCTGATGACGTTTGGTTTTTCTATGAGGGTGACTGATTTTCGCTGGTGTTCCTTTGCGTACTGGAACGCTTGTCGCACGATACTTTGACATGCTTTCTTTGTAAAAATCCTGCAGGATACCGCGATCTCATCTAACGGGACCTGGGAGAATCGCTTCATTTTCTTATGGGTCATTAGCGCGTCAAACACAGGTTTCGGCAACGGTCGAAATTCCACCCCTGCGTAGAGATCCTCGGTGTTTTCTCGGAACACCACCAGGTCGATATCATCCTTGTAATTCAAGGGATTCCCCGAGTATGCTTTACACGGCCTGATATTGGTATGAAGGTTGAACTCCTGTCTGAGGCGAACAATCGGACTGGAATAGGTAAGCCCCTTGTCCCGAAGCTCGGGTGCGAGCTCCTTTATCGCATCGTCACGTGGTTTGGAGGTGATCGCGCCAAACAAACAACAGTCGGTTTCTTTCAACAACGACAGCGTCCGGTCGGGGAGCGGATTTCCCTCTTTTTTCCAGAATTCCCACCCGATATCCCCCGGGATGTATTCGGCATCAAGACCGATGACCTCAAGGATGATTTGTGCAGCATCCATCACGTCGTTGCCGACACCATCACCCGGAAGAACAGCAATATGATACTTCGTCATGCAGAACCGTAATCCTACGTTGTTTTAAAAGCTTTTTTTCCTCTAAAAACAGGTTGATTCATACGGAAACCGTTAGTTTCGTAATTCACCAAGGGTGGTGACTCGCTCGGCAAACGCATTGTGCTTATGGATGGATTCTTCACTTTCGCTGCGTGCGATAACTAACACTTCATTGGGTAAGGCGGTATATTTGTGTAACACAGCGCTGAGCATATCCCGGACGACGTCTTCGACGAACTTTGGCTTGGAATGGGCTTTCAGGACGAGCTCTGCTTCGTCTCGTCGTTTCAGGATACTATAGGTCGGACTGCTGAATGACTTCTCAACGATCTGTATCAGATCATCTGCATCCACAAGCTGGGTCCCCCGGGGGACTTCAATGAGCAAGGTGCCGATGTTGCGTTGGTTATGCGTAGGAGCGAAGCAGGTTTTCTTCTGACCCTCCAGTTTTCGTACAACCTCCATGGCACAAGGGCAAGCGGTCATCCCGATGACTTTTACCCCAATGAGTTTCTTAAGATCCCCGTTGCGGTATGCATGTGCCTCAGCAATGAGTTTATAGGGCTCCACACCGGTTTGACCAGAGGGGTATCGGACATCTAAGAAATAATCAGCCTCCGCTTTTACCTCTGAGACGGTCGCATACTCATGTTTTTTCAGCAGGAGATCCGCGGTTGTTGCACAGAAGGATTCCAAATCCGACACTGGTGTTTTCAGGGTCTGATCGATGATTTCAGAGACGAGCTCCAGGTTTCGAGACATATGGCTGCCTTTCTGAGATGCGGGCAGGTCGACAAACATATCCATCGTCACTGTTAAGGGAAGCACGGATGTCTTCTGTGGTCGTTGGATATGAACGAGTTTCTTCACCCCGGTTACTCCTACCCGAGTCAGTTTGAACTGGGAGGAAGCAAGTCTTGATTGCACATCAGGTAAATCAAGGGATTTCATAGGAGCACTTGAGAGCGGAATATTCTTTTTCTTCAAATACGTTCGCTTTATACTCAGATTTGTCCACAACCATATCCTCGCCTTCTCTCCTGCAATTACAGGGTTTTCATAATTCTCAAATAGTACCTTTTGTTTACCTACTATTGAAGGGAAAAGAGGGGTAGCTGCATATGGACGTGAGAAGACATCAGAAAGGAGCCATAGGCATTGGTGCGATGATTGTGTCTATCGCCATGGTGCTGGTCGCAGGAATCGTTGCGTATGTGATCCTCTCCACCGGGTCGCTGCTTCAGATTCAATCTGGTAGCACCGGGGCACAGACCATACAAGAAGTCTCCTCGGGTCTGAAAATAACTACGATACAGGGACATATCAGTTCTGGATTGATCGATAAAATCGCCCTGATCATCACCCCGCAAGCGGGTTCCCCGGCAATCGACCTCACCGGAGTGCTGATAGAGCTATCCGATTCCAGACTAAAGACGATCATACAGTATGCCGCACCGTTTTGGGTCGATGGAACGCCAGGAGGAGTAAATCTTTTCGAGGCGAACGCATTTCCTTCGAGCTCCTCTGAATACGGGGTGATCGTGCTCGTGGATGAAGACGGTTCCTGCATGCAGAATACCCCTATCATTAATGCAGGGGACAGCGTGATTCTGGCGCTGAATACCACCGCTATCTTTTCTGGAATCGCGCAAAATGTGAATATCGAAGGGAATATCATCCCCGAGGAAGGAGCTGGGAGTATCATCCGTTTTCGGGCACCCTCCGCCTTTGTCTATCCTATCGTGAATCTCCAGTAACCAGAAACCACAGACATTCAGGTCGTTTTGCATGGTTCTTTGCGTTTTTCCTTCGTATTTTCGGAAAGAGAAGGAAAAAAGTAAAATAACCCCCCTTGGTATTCAGGGCAGTATCTGAAATGCCGCTGTGGCTTAGAGGTATAGCGATTCCTTGGTAAGGAATAGGTCGAGGGTTCAATTCCCTCCAGCGGCTTCCAAATCTGTACTCTGTGTTTTTTTTAACGGTTAAGACCTCAGGTCGATTTCAGTTCAAATAATAAACTTTTTTGTTCAGGTTTATTATTGATTTCTATCGTGATTACTACTCATATAAAATTGTACAAGCAAGGTGAAGAAAAACCAATTTTTTATTAATGTGTCAAAAAAAATAAAATACAAAGATATCAATAAGATAACACTTCAAAAAAGGATGAGTAGGACTTTTTTACCAAGATCCTGGATTTTTCTTACGTTTAAGCAACACAATGATAAACTAAGAAGGAAAAATTATTCGTCTTCATCCCATCGATAGGGTTTTTCACGGTATTGATCTGAGACTTCTTTTATCCGTAACAGTTTTCCGTTCTTTGAGATTTTTACTACTTCAACCATTTTCTCACGGGTTCCTGGAAGAGACACCGTTTCCCAGACCCATCTGAGGAGATTATTTCTGTTGAAACGTTCTCTACCAATGATACCGGTTGTTTACGTAGTATATAAGATTTGATTGACAGCTCGTACCGAACTTCTATTCTTGTTTGGAATCCAGGTGAAAACAGCAGCATGACCTGTTTGATTCAAAAGAAAAATATTTTCTTGTATCACCATCTGCTCTGGAACCGATGGGAAGCAAAGAACACAAGGGAGTGCCGAATTTTCTACAAGATTCTGGAAGGAAGGATGAAAATGCAGCAGATGAAAAGGTTCGGAAGTTATTTAAACCAAATATTCCTCAATCCATAGGAAAAACCATAAAAAAAATCATATTTGGATGGTGAGACCTTCCATGCCATTAGACAGTCCAATTACCTATCCTGAACCGCCAGCGGTGATAAAAGAGAAACCATCAGTAAAAAAATATCTAAAATACCTGTTGTTCTTTGGCCCTGGCGCGATCGTTGCTTCGGCTACGATCGGACAGGGACAACTCATCCTCGGCCCTCAGATTGGCGCCTGGGCAGGGTTCTCCTTGCTCTGGTTGATCACGATAAGCGTTGGTTCCTTCATCATCGCATACATGAGTTGTCGATTCACGATGCTGACCGGCATCGGTCTGATGGACCTGTTCGCACTGAAAACAAAATTCAGCTGGCTGAACTGGATTTTCATTCTCATCATGATCCCATTCATCCCAATCTTCACCGGGACAATCATGACCTCCCTTGGTCAAACGCTCGCATGGATTTTTGGGTTCGGACATTATCTTGTCTGGGGGATTTCTTTTTGTTTCTTCGCAGGGATTCTGGTGATCTTTGGTCGATATAAACTGTTGGAATACACCCAAGCGTTTTTTGTCCTCGTCTTAGCGACGGGAGCAATCATCTCCGTCATCTCCCTCAGACCAGATCTTCTGGAGATCATCCCGAATTATTTCATCATCAATGCCCCGTCGCAGTTCCCTGAGTGGGTGAGCCAAAACTACCCCTCGGTCACCAACACGTCGATTCCCTTATACATGCTGGGTTATCTTGGGACATTAACTTTCACGATTATCGCGCTTATAGGGTATCTGGGGTGGATCAAGGTGAAGAAATGGGGGATATTCAGCCATCAAGACAACCCTCTTGCGTTTTCTCAAGACTGTTTTGATTCCTTTAAAAAACAGGGGAAAATCACGTATCTGCCTGAGAATGCTGAGGAGCAGAAAAAAGCAAAACGACTGCTCGTCCCTTTGAAGGTAGATCTTGCGATCGCCTTTCTTATCATAGCCTTAATCTCATCTGCGTACATGATAGCAGGAGCCTTACTTTTAGGCCCTGAACAGCTCCTCCCAAGAGACGCAAAACTCATCCAGGATCAAGTCATTATCTTCGATCATATGGCGGACTGGTTGAAACCCCTCTTTCAGATCAGCGTGTTTTTTGCCCTGTTTGGGACAGTATACGCTGGGTTTGAGGCCGCCTCCCGGATGCTCTATGAGACCGGGAGAAATCTCATTAAACCGCTTCGAACGATGTCGTATAAGAAATTCACCATCATCATCTTCCTGTATTTAATGATCGCTGGTAGTCTTCTGGCTATTGCGATGTCTATGGGTCTTTCGGTGCTGCTCATGTTGAGTATTACCCTTATGTTCCTTGGGGTGATCGGGGTGATTATCTATGGGACGGGAGCCCTGATCTTCACGCAGAAGGCACTCCCAAAGGCCTATCGACTGGGACCCATCCGGGTTTTACTCGTCATCGGCGGCATCGTGTGTCTGGCGATACCACTTCTGTTCTTCTTCATTTAAAGGCTCATGGTTTTTCAACTGGCACGGAGGAAAAAAATTACGACAAATATAGGAGACACCTCCAGTGCTCAAGTGAATAGGTGGGACATATTCTGTTGAGAGCAATTATTTTTTTTTAAAACAGGTAGAGAGTTACTTGTAATTCCAGGTCGGTTCAGCATGCTAATCACGTATCCTAATATCATTATGTTTTTGTATTATTTCATGTAATCACCAGGGATTGCTCCCTTCGTTTGCGTTAGAATCGTAAAATTCTGTCTGTAAACAAGAATAATGTAACAAGTGAATTTCTATAAATGGGATTATTCTATACTTATTTGTAACAGTTGTTCTAGTTAATATTTTTTAACAACATTTATATTCTTCAAATCGATGACAGATTGAAAAGACTATCAAGTATAGGGATTTTGTAGGTGAGGAGAATATGAAAAGCAAACTAATCGGTATTTTGGTATGTATGATGCTGATGTGTACCTTTTTTACGGTCGCGAAAACCAATGAAAAAGTAGCATTTATCCCAGAATCAAGTCATCAAACAACGATGATACCAAACAATGGAACCCCCGTTCCAATATGGGAAGTCGGTGATTCTTGGAACTACAAGATTAATACCATTGTCATCGATTTAAATATGAGTGGTTTCTTAGTTCATATTGTCTTATGGACCGACAATATCTCGCTTAAAGTGGTTGATGATACCGGGGATTCCTATATCATACAAATCAATGCAACAATAAACGGGAATGGTTATGTGTATATGGATTTTGGTGATGGCCCGATCAATATCACCGGAGAGTTACAAGAGACAACGATAAGCGGAACAATCGATTATAACAAATCTGATTTACGGATAAAGCATATTGATGTGACGCTAGATGGCAATCTACAAATACACATTATAGAAAACCCCTACATTCCAATCGAGAAACCAATACATTTTCCCGTTACCATAAACGTATTGATAGATACAAGTGTTTTTTACCCCATCATCGTGTTTCCGTTGAACGTAAGTGACATCTGGGGTCTTCCAGCGACCAATATTTCCTTCGATGGCTCTATACAATCCCCCTGGTTAAATAGCGTGGATGGGTTGAACAATTTTGCACAGGACCATTGGCTCATTGTTGAGATAATAGTGTGGATATGGAACAAGATACCAGGCCTCCCTCCTATTAATCCCGATTTGTTAAAAAATATATCGGATATCCTCGCTGATATTCTCCCGATCATCGACATCAGTGATGTGTTAACGGAATATATCGAAATTGAACCAATCATAGGGTTCCCTGCAGTCCCAGATATTTTTATCTGCACCAATACAGAAAACATAACCATTGGAAACCATACGTTCTTTGTGTACAATATCTCTGTCGGCGGGGGACTCGGAAGCATGTATTACGCTCCTGAGGCCGGGACGATAGTAAAAATAATAGGACGATTCAAAGATATTCTCCCATTTATCTCAAACCTTGACGCTGAGCTTATCGACTATAGTTATTCTTAAAAAACGTCATAATAGGTACTGTGCTTCAGAAGAGCCATACCAAACAATTCCTCTCATTCCAGACAAAACAACATGCGAAAAAGATGATGCAAGACCTTCGATTTTTTCTTCAGACATTATCAAAAGAAACACAATATTTATATGCTTCCGAAGAAATCAGTGTCTATGAACTGGAGACTGCTGGTATTTAACCCCTATACCCTCGTGTTCCTTCTGTTCCTGATTGCGTTGTTCATCATCACCTGGGCGTTTTTTTTCTGAGGAACCAGACTCAATACAATCTTGTCACACTATAGTCCGCCAGGGCAAGGAGCAGGTCTTTGCTTTCAGAGGAGTCAACGACATCTAAGCATCGCTTCGCGGTGTCACAGAACTCCAGAAGCTTCGCTTGCGCATAATCAATCGACCCGTAGGACCGGAACATCTCAATGACCTCCCGGACATCCTGTTGGTTCGCTTGTTCGTTCCCAACGGTCTTCATCATCTTCCTCTTCGCTTTCTCATCAATCTCAGCTAACGCATGCACCAGCATCAGGGTGCGTTTCCCGTTCAAGATGTCGCTGCCGATCATCTGTTTGCCCAGGATGATTTGCTCGGTGAGGATATTGAGCAGGTCGTCCTTGATTTGAAACATCAGACCAAAAAGGGTTCCGTACCGCGCCAGGTTCTCCACTTGTTTGCTGCTGCCTTTCCCGATCAACGCGCCCCCCTTCCCCGCAAGGTAATACAGCTGACCGGTCTTTTTCTCAATCATCCGCATATACTCCGGGAGGGTCACATCAGACCGGACCGCAAACTCAATATCCAGGGCTTCCCCTTCATAGAAATCCTTTGCCGCATCCGCGATCGACCGGATCAGCTCCTTATACGTCACCGAATGAAGCTCCGGAGGCGACATGTACGACAGCATGCGATACGTCTCCCCGATCAAGGCGTCCCCAGCAAGAATCGCGAAGGGGATCCCGAATTTCTCATGCGTCGTCTGCAGCCCTCGACGCCATTTATCCTTATCGATGATGTCATCATGCACCAGGGTCGAATTATGCATATACTCCAACGCGATCCCAAACGGGATCGTGGTCTCTGGGACACCTCCGACCGCCTCACAGGACAGCATCGCGAGAATCGGACGAAGTCGTTTGCCCCCGGACAAGGGGATCCAGCGTAACGCATCATAAAAGATCTCCGGCTCCCGGGTTTTGAGGTTCCCGGTTAACGCTCGGTCAAAAATCGAAGCTCGTTCCTTGAGTATCTGCTCTAGGTCCATATTCTGTCCCTCAGCTGATGATCAGTTGGATTTCGGATTCCAACCCCAGTCCTAAGAACTCCGCCATCCGTATCACCTTGATGTTCTCCAGCAGCATCGATTCTTTCACCCCCATGGAAATCATCGAGGTGTAACACGCGTAGAAAAAGACCCCCATATCCCGGGCTTGGTACATCAATTCCGCAAGGACAATCCCACCCCGGTGTTTAATCGAGGATTCTTTCCAGGCGATCGGGGCTTCCCCCCATCGAGCACGCCGTGGTTTATACGATTTTTTGACGATGTTGATGCCACGGGAGGTGAAAAACATAGACACCTTCATCCCCATCTCCACCCCGGCAACCCCCAGGTTAAAGGCAGTAAGGGCCTTATCATAGGTATCCTCCATCACAATAATGGTCATCGTCCCGATCTTCTTGGTGATCGCTCGTTGCATCGTCTTTTCGTATTGCTTTCGAATGTCCTCTGGAATAGGGTCCTGTGGCATTGGTTTATCCTCTGAGGCTACATCTCTTTTCTTCTATAAGTATTTTCATACAAAAAAACAGGGCGTACTGCCCAAAAACTGTGCTCTGTTTGAGTGTATTGTTTGCATCGTACTGCTGGTATCAGCGGGTATAGCTATTAAGGAAAGATGTGTACAATAAGGTTTTAATAACCGCAGGTTTATAAAGATTAGTAGATACAAATATGATGTCGCCCTGGGATACGGTACCGTGGAATACGATTCTCCTTATCATAGGAATTTCCCTCCTTCTCCCTAGTGTTCTTGCTGTCTTGTTCATCCGATTGAAACGCTACGAGGACGTGGGGCTCACCATCGGCGTGTTCCTCCTTATCCTCGGCAGTGCAACCTACCTGTACATCATCCCTCAAGAGATCATCACCGAAACCAAGCTTCCCGAGGATTACATCTGGGAGGACACCGGAGCAGTGCAGTACTGGGAGCGGAACGGGTTGTTCCTCAAAGGCATCGACCAACGACGCGTCCCGTTCCTCATCCAATGGCTCCTCCCAGAGCGTACTCCCATCATCAGAGAATTCCTCGCCACCGAGGTCATCCACGTCTCCGAGTTCTCCAAAGAATCCAACAAAGCCCTGATCCATGATGTGATCTACGACGACACCGGGGAAGTCCTCAGTGTGATTAACAACTCCCAGAAAGTCAGTGAATGGTACTGGGTGGACTCCCATAACCGGGACCTCTCCTATGTGAACGTCGACGCTGGCCGTATGGGGATCCCCGCGGTCGACAAGAAGGTCAACACCCTGCGAGTCGGATGGGTGGAGTCCAACGGACAACAAAACGGCAAAGAAAGCATCGTCCTGGTCCGGGACATGCAACGGATCAAAAACGGATACATTGACGGTGTCGAAGTCTCCGTCTGGCGCTCTGACATCTACAACACGCAGATCACCTGGCATGGGAAGACGTATTACTGTGACGAGACCCTGCAGCTTACGGTCAACCCCGCAAGCGGCTACGTCGTCCATGTGTACCGACATCTGGTCCTCTCCGCGCATCTCTCAGAGTTTTTCTCCCTCTACTACCCTTCTGCATTGCACTCCCGGGTCATCAAAAACTACCTGAACATCAACGACCCGATCGGTGAGGCAGCAGAACTGACCTACAACACCACCGAAGAATCCATGAACAAGCATCTCGAAGAAGTCCGGGACATCACCAACCTGATGACCTATGTACCCCTCTGGGTCTGCATCCCCATCCTCCTGGTTGGAGCTGCGTTAACCTGGCGGTTCTTCGGCCGCAGCTACTACTGGAAACGATACCGGGAATACGAACCGTATACAGGCTCATCATACTCACAAGCAAAACACAAAGCATCGCGCAAGAAACTCCTCGCCCTTGGAGTATGCATTCTTCTCCTCATCCCAGCACTCGGGTATGTCGTCATCCAGACCACATCACCTGAGACACCAGAAATGCAAATACCACCCGTCATCATCGACGCACCCATCACCGGGGAGGAAGACGAGCCTACCCCACCAGGGACCAACCGGGTGATTGACTCCGGCAGACACGTGCTGCAGCCTTCAGATGAGGGGTTCCACACCGGCAGCCGCCGAGAATGGTGGTATTTCAACGTCGTCTTCAACGACCCAGAAAGCGACCTGCAAGGCCATTCCATGATCATCAGTTTCAACCAAATGAAGTTCTTCGATGTCCGATTCCTCCGACCCGACAACCTTTTCGTATTACTCTTCGATGACTCCGGGAACAGCCATTCCTTTAGCAGCTTTAACAAACGACGAGGCACGTTACAGGCAGGCAACACAGGCGTTGATGTCACCTTCGAAAACAGCTGGATCAAAGGAACCTACCCCTCCTGGAAGGTTTACGTGGTCGACAACGAAAAAGGCTTTACCGCAGACCTTGAGTTCACCGCAGATTTCCTCCCGGTCTGGGTCGAGGGCAGAAGTGCGAACCTCAGAATCATCAGTCTTGCCACCGGGGGAGACTACTATGTCCCCCGCTGCAGAGTCACCGGGAACCTCACCTGGGGCGGAAATGAGTACCAGGTCGGCGGCATCGGCTACCACGACCATGTCTGGCAATCCATCGTCCCCCGTTGGGTCTCAAACGGATGGGACTGGGCGAACCTACATTTTGAGAACGGCTGGGAGATGTACGTCTCAAAATTCTACCTCCGCACCCCCTTCAAGCTCTCCTTTGACTCCATCATCATCTCCCCGAACAACCGGAATATCACCGAGTTTAACCATTTTAAAGTCACTTATGTGGAAACCGCAACCCCCAAAGGCCTCCCGTTCATGCACTATCCAAAGAAACTCCACGTCGAAGCAGAGCTCGACGATATGATATTGAAACTTGATATCGAAGTATATATCACCTCTGAAAACGTCTGGAAACTCGCACGCACCGGGATGTTCGAAGGACCCTGCATCGCGACCGGGACGTTCTCCTGGGGCAAGCACACCGTGGAGTTACACGGATACGGACTTAGCGAGTTCACCAGGGTCAAATACCTCTTTGGCTATCAAGGGTTTTTCCGGAAATAACACACCAATGATAACACAAATATTAGGAGAAGTTCTTTAGATTCTCCGAATCAACATCATATCCTTGTTTCATTTTTTTCTGAAATCGTTAAAAATAGTTTTTTTTGTAGAAATAAACGATAGCGGCAATGATGAGAATCGCAATGACAATAATCAGGATGAAGAACCATTGATTCTCCACCGTAGCAATCGTGGATTGATACGAAGAAAGCAAACCGGTGGTAGGATCATATTGATAGTTCCATTTCCCGTCATTATCCGTATCAAGAAGATAGCTTCCATTGGCTAGCCTCTGAGCATTCGTAACGACTCCCGTCTTGTTGCTGTAAAACGCATCACCTTGTCCATCATTGTCCCGGTCAAAAAGGAATCCAAGGGTGTTGATGAAAGTTACGTCAATGAAAACGTCTCTGGCTGTGTGTTCTGAGATGCTGATGTTATCGGTTGCTTTCGCAAGAACCTCATATTTTCCTGATGCACCCCATGAATGCGACAAGGACCACATCGTCCCATTGGGGAGGAACATGCTGGTGTTCTGCGTCCCATCACCCCAGCTTACGATATACTGGAGGAAATCGTTATCCGCGTCTGTGGCGTAGACGGTGTACATATACGTCTGGTTCTTGGTTCCTATTGTTGTTCCGTTGATCACTGGTTTGGTGGGAGGCTGGTTTGCGGTACCAATCTGGACGCTTATCGTATCGGACCCGGTCGCACCTTGGTCATCCGTTACCGTAAGGATTACGGTATACACACCAGAAGTTAGGTAGGTATGGATCGTTCGTTCCCCACTTCCAGTTGTTCCATCACCGAACTCCCAGGACCATCTGGTGAGATACCCATCCACATCATAGCTCCGTGAACCATTAAAGACAAGCATAGTCCCCACAAACCCGGTCTGTTCACTGAAGGAAGCGTCTGCGACCGGTGGTTGATTGGTCTGATTCTCATCACCGTTCGGTGGTTCTGAGGAGCCATTCTCTGATGCTTGGGTCGTAAAAGACCATACTGGGCCACTCGTGCTGCCCCCATAAACATCCCATGAGAGAATCCTCCAGTAATAAGTGGTTTGATAGTATAAGGTTCCTGGGCTGAAAGACAGACTGGATTGATTGTCGATGATTTTTGGGGGAGGATTACTGGTGCCAAAAGACACATCAAAGCTGACTTGATCACCATCAGGGTCATTTCCGGTCCAGCTGAGGGTGGGCGTTGTCTGAACAGTAGTAGCCCCCTGTTGTGGGAACGGGTTTGATGGTTGAGACGGTACCCTATTCGTCATTTCTACGACGAGTATGGGGGACCAGGTGCTTTGTGCACCATAGGTATCTTTGGTGTGTACCTTGATTTGGTAATTTCCTGGGGCACTCCAACTATACGATGATTCAATAGTATCACCACTCCTAAAGGGTCCAAACCAACTGCTGAGAAGGGTATTGCCCCAATCGAACTGATAGTACAGGTCATCGCCATCAGGGTCTGTACTTGATGTGGAATAGGTATACACCGTCCCATGGTACCCTATGGTGTCTCCGGAAGGAATACTTGGTGTCTCTGGTGGTGCGTTGGTTCGTTCACATCTGATTTTAAAATTTTGGGGGAGATACGCTGGACAATTGAACGTATAGATATTTTCAATCAGCATATTTTTTAGAATATCCCCGGTGTCTGTGCAGAGATGCACCGATGTATACTCGCTCTCATCAAGTTCAGAGGGAAGCCAGGAGAGGGTAATATTGGTAGAAGAGGATCCTCCACTAGGCATCCATTGCACCGTTAGATTCCAGATTTTTGATGAATCAGGGTACTGTCGGTAATCCATCCATAAATTATCATAAGGCAACGGGAGGTTATCGTTCAACGCTGCTTTCACGTAGGGAGGCATCGGTGTGGGTGGTTTAACGATATCATAGCTATCTGCTGGTGGCCCGTCCGTGGCGTCGGATGCCTCACCAAATATGACCGTATCTTGTTTTCCCCCCGATTCGTTAATATTAAGGGTACAACTCCAGATGATGCTGGGTTCCTCTGCTTGAATTGAACCATGGAAACACGTGAAAATATTTGCAGAGAAAAGGAGGATGATTATGATTATTCCGCTTGTGCTTTTCATTGGTATCACTTTTTTGATTTTCTTTGACGGGGG
>JBAZLE010000004.1:0-32719 GCA_041650455.1 Thermoplasmatota archaeon
AGATCTGACTCTTCCTCTCATCGCCTGGCAGGATATCCTTGTCTCTGAATACACCGAGAATTATTTCGGAGTCACCCCTGTCCCTTCGCATCCTCGGAGGATACTGCTGAAATGAAGCAGAAACTAGCTACAAGTGTGATTGGATCCTATCCGATCTCTATCAACACCCTAGAGATGATGAATGATTATTTCGCGGGGCAGCAGACGTCCTGGACGAAATATATAGACCAAGCGGTCCATGACATGACCACCGCAGGCATCCAGTACGTATCAGATGGACAAACACGGGATCCTTTTATCCAGTTGTTCACCCGAAAATTGAAAGGATGCAGGATCCGGCAACGAACAGAGATTATCGGACGGGTGGAATATCACGATCCAATCACCGTATCCGATCAAATCTACACGAAGCAGCTGCTCCCAAGAGCTGTGAAACTCATCGGCGTCCTCACTGGACCGTATACTCTTACAAAATCCTCTGTTGATTCATTCTATCACGATGAAAAGGAATTAGCCTTTGATTTTGCTCAAGCGCTTCGAAAGGAAGCAGAGAACCTTCTGCCGCATGTTGATTTACTCAGCATCGATGAACCGGTTTTTTCCAATGAACTACCCGAGTACGCCCAAGAGCTTATTCAAACGATTACGAAAGGGTTATCGTGTTCCACTCGCTTGCATGTCTGCGGTGACGTGTCTCGTATTACTCCTGAATTAGTCGAGATGCCGGTCGATATCCTTTCCCATGAGTTTAAAGCCTCATCACATCTGTTCGATATATTCCGAGAATATCCCTGCAAGAAACAGATGTGTATTGGCGCTGTTCGATCTGATGACGTGGTCGTCGAACCTGTTGAGGACATTGTGACTCATATCAGGAAGGCACTCGCCATCTTTGATAACAATGTTGTTCAAATCGCCCCTGATTGCGGGCAACGTTTGCTCCCACGGGATATCGCTTATCAAAAATTAACACACCTTGCGTTGGCAGGAGAGGTACTAAATGGTGGATAAAGAAATCCCGTTAATTAACGCAAAGAAAACACAGGAAAAAGACGTTGTCCTTGACCCCCAAGGTTTTTTTGTCATCAATGTCGAGGATACAGGCGTCCGTGTTGAGTACTATTCAAATGTGTATAAAAATAAACGGATTGTCTCCGGTCGTCTTGAGAAGGTTTTCGTAGGAACCAAGGCCGATGCATTGTCAGATTCGATCGCTCTTCATGTCCCTCGTTTACGCCCCGAACATTACCTGTATTTAGGCCGTGAATTGCAAATGGCACAAGTCGCGTTTGAACAAAAGAGGAAGTATCTCCAAGGTGGATGCTAACCTCTGATGAATCGTTCCTCATAGGGGACGAGTTTCTTTTTCCGCTGGATTACCTGAGTTTTTTTCTTGACAGCGGCCATGTCTCGTTTATCAATTTTTGGTTTTGTATGAAAAAACTTTTTGTCACGGGGCGGTTGGTAGTGTGGCCGCATGATGCACGTCCTCCTTGTATCTGCTATCGAGGAGGGTTTATATTATGGTAACGAAGACCAGAACGGTTTTAGGTGCGTTTCTTGACCGAATCGTTCTGTATGACGTGGAATTCAGTTTTGCCGTTGGTCCATTTTTTCGTGACATTTCTTAGAATGATGGTGTCTCCAATCTGATAGCTTTGGATATCCTTGACATTGCGGTCCCAGAGGATGAGTTGTTTTTTTATATTGTGTTCCTTAATCATGATCGTTGTCTTAAACCTAAATTCCCCGTTGTCTTTGAAGAATGCTTTGGATGGTTCTCTAAGCACTAACACACCCGTGATTTCCTCCCTCTCATCAATTTGTTGTGTGTCCTGAGAGCAGGGTTCCCCTTGCTGGACTTCGAGTAGTCCCCACCGTCCAAGGTGAATTTCCATTCCACCGGAATACCCGGTCTTAGTATACCCATTGATGATCTTAATCCAGGTGCCTGGACGGATCTCTTTGTTTTTTATCGCGTCGATATCCCCGTTCCACAGCACGAGCCGACAGGTCGCAGTCTCATCGGTTATTTCTAGATTGAGAACTTTTCCAGGAGACCCGTTTTTCCGTTTGAACGTCTTTGAATCTGAGATGCTAAGGACGTTCCCAATGACAGTATACTCCCCGTTCGGCGTGAGATTCGCAATATCCGTGATACTGTGGGTATTTCTCCCCAGCTCATCAACAAGTAAGAATGCAAGAGTGTCTTTATCTATGAGTTCCTCGTTGATTTTATATCGTCTGTTGATTTCTTTTTCCGATTCTTTTTTTGGTTTGATATCAGCGATGAATTCAAGAAGCTCTGTTTTAGTCTTATGCATCCGCAGCGCAACAAGGTATGTCGTTTTCTTACTTATAGTCTGCTGTGTAAAAAAGGAAAAAGGAAGGCGTGGTAGTTGGGATTGCTAGACGGGGGATCTCTCAGTAAGAGATTCTTTCGTTATTAGGTTGAATGAAAGATTTTCTGATAGTTCTTCCAGGGTGGTGCGGTTGTTATGTAATACGCGGTTGTTTTTTTCTTGTAGTTCTTTCGATACCCGTGTTTATCTTTCCCATTCCCTCCATATTCCTTATATCGATACTGCTTCATTTTTTTCTCCTCTCTTTCCAGTGGAATTCCCACTGGAACACATGATAGATTCTCTGCCTGATGCTATATAAGCGTACCTTGTCGAAATGTCAAAACGCGAAAAATCCCTCAGATACAAAGTCAAAACAGTGATAAAATATAAATAACATCCCTTTGATATAATACCCCTGAGGGAGAATCTTATGAAGAATAAAAAACTTATCGGAATAGGGATCATGTGCATTCTCTTATGTTCCCTGCTGCTTTCTGGGTGTGTTTCCACGAATCACTACATGGTCCCGATGCGAGATGGCATAAACCTAGCGACGGATGTTTATGTGAAACAATCATCTACGCAACCTCACGGTGTGATTCTTATCAGAACACCCTACAACAAAAACATTTTGTTCCTTGTTGGGAGGAACTGGGCGCAGAACGGCTGGCCGACCGTCATCCAGGATATGCGAGGCCGGTTTGCCTCGGAAGGCATCGATACCGTGTTTAAAACCGATCACACCGATGGACCTGACACCCTTGCATGGATAGCGAATCAATCATGGTCAAACGGGAAGGTCGCGACGTACGGTGCGTCTGCCTTAGGAATCACCCAGTATTTCACGGCAGGAGCAAATCCCCCGCAGCTCGCCTGCCAGTACATCCAAGTCGCAACGCCAGACATGTATCAGCATGCGATGTACCCTGGGGGGGGATTCCGAAAGAACCTTGTTGAGAAATGGCTGGAGGCCCAGGGGAGCACGTACATCCTCCCGGAAATCTACGCCCATGAGAACTACACCATGGATTACTGGACTAATATCTCCCTGGTGGATAAGTGGGATCAGGTGAATGTCCCTGCGATCCATATTGGCGGATGGTATGATATTTTCACCCAAGGGACCATTGACGGATTCCTGGGCTATCAATATCAAGGCGGACCAGGGGCGCTGGGAAAATCGAAGTTGATCCTTGGGCCCTGGACCCATAGCGGTGCTGGGAGCACCCAGCAAGGGGAACTGACCTATCCAGAGAATTGTAAGGATAATTTCTCCGAAGGTGTGTTCTGGCAGATGGCTAATGAGTACACCATGGATGGTCCAACCGATTATGACAGCTGGCCAGCGGTCACCTATTATGTCATGGGTGATGTGGATGACCCGAACGCATCTGCAAACGAATGGCGATACGCTGATGCTTGGCCGATACCAAGTACAGCGCGCGCCTGGTACCTCCAAGCGGATGGGAGCCTCCAGACCACAATTCCGACAGAAGCAGTCTCCTTCACGTACAGCTATGACCCCACCAATCCCGTACCAACCCTGGGTGGAGGGAACCTTAATATTGCTGCAGGCCCCTATGATCAACGACCCGTGGAGAACCGCTCAGATGTTTTACTCTTCACCAGCCCTGTGCTCACCGAACCATACGAGGCGACCGGAGCGATCAAAGCACGGTTGTTTGTCTCCTCTGACTGCCCGGACACGGATTTCACGGTGAAACTCACTGACGTCTACCCTGATGGACGCTCGATGCTCATCACGGACGGGATCCTTCGCATGCGCAATCGGAACGGATGCGACCATTGGGAACTGATGACACCCGGAGCCATCTACCAAGTGGACGTCGACCTCTGGAGCACCTCATATGTTTGGAACACGGGTCATCAGATTCGAATCGCCATCTCCTCCTCCAACTATCCTCGATGTCTCAACAACCCCAATACTCCTGAGGCGATTTATAAAAACACTACCTACTCGGTCGCTCAGAACACCCTCTATGTAAGCAGCATTCGTCCTTCCTGTCTTCTCCTCCCTGAGATCCCCCTGAACGCCAGTGACCGTCAGCAGACCTGGATTCCTTCTGTTCAGAGTCCCCTCGTTCCGGCGCATCCGCAACTGCAGCTTCCAGAACGACTTCAACAGGTCCTTCATCGCTCCCCACTCCTCAGAAAGCTTCTAGAATACCGCTTCTTCATGATTCAATAACACACCAAAACCTCCATCCTGAAAACTCCAGAGAACTCCCTGAAGAAAACATTCATTAATAAAATATATATATTATATAAGTCTACTTTTATATTAAAAACCCAGGAGTCCTTGTTTCCAGATGATTGCAAAAAAAACACTCTTCAGCATATTTCTCGTCGTGTTATTACTTGTGAACATCATCGCTGCCGCCCTCATCTTCATCGACATCCAGATGTTGACATTTCCACAAACAACGCTTCGAATCGATATCGTTGAAATCAACACGGATGAAATCATCATCCATCATGATCTCCAACTCTACAACCCGAACTCTTTCGAGATGATTTTCAGAGACCTTCGTCTCGTTGCAACGACACCTGAGGGAGAAGAAGTGACCAATTTAACGATTGACGGCGGCTCCCTCCCGGGCCAGTCCCAGCGGAGTTACGCAGGAGACGATCGTTTCATCGTGAAAGGGGAACTCTCCGGGCTTCTGAGCAGTACAATAACCGGGGTCGTTGGGATGAATCTTTTCGGCATCATCACAAAAACAATCCCCCTTAAGGTAACTGTCCTGACATCCCTGAAGGAGGCGCTCAGTAAGATAACCATCCCAGACATCACGGTGCGCGCTGAGTTCGGTAACATTACCAGAAATGCGGTCAACCTTACCACCGCCATCGAGGTAACAAACCGCAATCCTTTTGAAATGTCTATACAGAACGTCACTCTCGAAATCACCACGGAAACAGGAAGGCGCGTCGGATATTTCATCATCCCTGGTGCTCCCATCCCTGCAGAAAGCACCGTCACCATTCAAGGCTCTGGCTCCGTCTTTATTGAAGCACTGAACGCAAAACAACTCCTAATCGCTCTTCATGCAAATGCAGGGGCGCATATCGCTGGCATTAACAAATCCCTTCCGTTATCCGCCCAGGTTGAAATCATCATCCCTAATCTCGAAAACTTCGTCCCCCAAGATACGCCTCTGGAGCTCTCATTGGACATCGACCTCCAACGCGTACGTGGTGGACTCAAAGGTAATATGACCCTCGAGGTCATCAACCCGACAAAAATACCGTTCCTCGCAACAGACCTCATCGTCATGTACTACGGAGTAAAAAACAACCAGAAATACTTTGTCGCAGAAGGACTACTTACCTCCGGAGAGCTTGTCCCCGAAAGCACCACGTATTTTCATGGTGAGATGCTGCTGCCCTATGCAAAACTTCTGAATTTCTCTGGCAAAGGATTCCTGCCTGAAAAAGTCTTTGCGCAATTACATGCGAAAGTCACGCTCCCGGGTATTTCTATTTATGTTCCTGTGGCTATCGGATCGTATATCGATTTTCGCCTGCTCCGCGCCAACCAATAACCACATATTGTCAAAAGGAGGAAAAAAAGACGATCACAAGAAATATAATTTCTGTAATTTTATATAATATAAACTCGATAGAAAACTACAAATACTTCGAGATAAATAGCAATACTATATCAGATGCGAGGGAGTTATGGTTAGCGTAAAAAAAACGCATCAGCAACACATCTACACAAGCGGAAAGAAACTGTGCATCCTCACCATCATCTTTCTTTTAGCCTCCGGTAGTATACCTCTCATCAATATCGCTCAGCCCCAGACATTAGTTTCCCTTCAAACCCTTGACTCAATCACAACCATCCCGGAACAAGGAAATACAAACAGCTACATGGACGCTACCTCTGCGACCTCCTGGTGGAACACCAACTGGCACTACCGGAGAATCTACAATATCACCGGTATCGGCAACATCTCCGTCTCAGTAAATTTCACAAAGCTTCTCCACTCACACCCATTATTAGTAAATAATAAAACCTTTGAAAACTCCACCATCACCATTGTCCGGCAGTACCAGAACGGAACGATGATCGTCGTTGACAAAACCTGGTTCAACGAAAGCACCACCTTTCACAATCGAACAAACGCTCTCGGTACGCTTACCTGGGCGGTGTCTGGCACCTCCAGCTACTGTATCTATTTCGACGTTGTTGAAAATAGGGGAACACGCGATACCATGACAGAAACCCTTGACCTCAAACCATCAGGGTCTCCTCATGTCACCGCGATGTCCACACAAGGCTGGTGGCCAGAATTCCTCACGCCTTTTCAACCCCATTATCCCCTCAATGACACCATATCAGTCCAGGTATACACCACAGCACTCGCGACAACTCTGACTGCGTATTTCTCTTACAATGGGACTGTCAATTTCACCAAGACGTTTGATACATCAGATAACCTCTACTGGAACACCACGGCAAAGTTTTCAAAAATCGGTGATTGGACGATACGCGTGATCGGGTACGATGATGCAGGATATCAAAACGCTCCACTGACCATTGGTTTCTATATCGGAAAACCGGATCTCATCGCCACCGCTCTCACCATTCCCACTGTCTGCTACATAGGGTACAATGTCACTGCAATCGCACACATGCGTGCAGTCAACACCACTGTAAAAAACGTAGATGTAGCACTTCGCGTCGATACCTTAAACGTGGATACAGAAAAAAACCTCACTATCCAAAAAAACGAAAACAAAACAATCCAATTCCAATGGACTCCTGAAAGCTTAGGGAGCCATAACGTCTCGTTTCATATCCATTACCATCCCGATTCTAACCAAAGCAACAATGTCATATGGAAAACCGTCACCGTCGAGGGAATACCGGATCTGACCGTCCTGAACATCACTGTAACACCAACCCCTGTCGACGAAGGAGACCCTGTTACGATTACTGCATCTATCCGCAACAAAGGAGATGGAAACGCAACCGGCTATAAAATCGAACTTTATTGCGAACAAAATGGAACCAGCCCAATGTCCTACTCGCAGAGTAAAAACTCCACGACCTTCAATTTACAAAAAAATACGTCAACAAACATTACCCTGGTCTGGGAACGGACACAATATGGAAAAACCGCATTTCATGGGGAATGGGCTGTTGGGATTAACATCCGGAACGAAACTCAGACACCAGACAAAAACGAGGCAGACAACAAAAAGGAACTCTACCATGTCCTTAAGGTCATCGCAGCAGAACGCAACCCACCCCTTCTTACCAATCTAGAGTATCTCTCATCAATAGAACTCGGATCTGACCTCCTCATCCGCCTCAAAGCCACGGACGCCTCAGGTATAGACACGGTCGTCATCTCTATCAAAAGACCCAACAAGACCTATGTAAACGCCAGCATGACCGAAGAAACAAACGATCGATATAGCTATCTGTTCACCACAGAACAACTCGGGAGACACGACTTCACTATCAAAGCAACAGACCGCTCACCAAATAAAAATCAGTCGATAATCACCGGATATTTCGTGGTCACCCAAGATCAAACCCCACCAACCATCACCTATTATGGTGTCAATCCCCCCGTCCAGTTACCAAACAAACCCGTGGAGATCCGCTGCATCACCACAGATTACTCTGGGATACGATTTGCCGAGGTGACAATACGGTTCCCAGACGACCTCGTTCAGACGCAGGTCATGAAAAATCCACTCGGTGACACAAAATACATCGACACTCAAGAATACGAAACGACCGGAAAATATGTGTTCTCCATCAAAGTCGAAGATCCCTTCGGGAATCAAAAAATCACAGAGGAAAAAACATTTTGGATTACCAATGATCTTGATGATACGGATAACGATGGAATGCCAGACGACTGGGAGGAGCGCTACGAACTGAACCCCTATGACCCCAACGATGCATCGGGGGATGAAGACGATGACGGATTTACAAACGTAGAAGAATATCAGCAAGGAACCAACCCGTTGAAGAAATCCTCCTCATCATCGGAGATCATGGACCGGTTACAAGAAAATTGGGCGTATCTTACTGCTTCTATCATCGTCTTTGTGATCATCGTACTGCTGGCCTGGTACGGGATACGGAGGCGAAACCCATGACCATCATCACCCGCAAGACCGTGCCATTTATCGCTATCATTTTCTTCGCGTTTCTCGTCTTCATATTCTCCCTTTGGGACATTCTCAACCACGAACAATGGCTGGAACGCATTATCGCCCTCTATGGAATTCTCATTCTCCTTACCTTTTTATTCCTCGTCTCTCGAGAAAAAAAGAAACAGATACCGCACGCACCCGTCAATCAATTTGAACAATCTCTGGAAGGAAAACTCCAACATTTCAAATGCCCCTCCTGCAATGGTATTTTCGCTATTAAAAAATCAAAGAGCAACAACAAAGAACTCTTCACCTTAACATGCCCTAATTGCGGGAAAACAGGTTCGATTCCATCGACGCCCACACAGATTCGAGAAGACATCCCGGAAAAAAAATCGGTTCATAAAAATTTCCAGTGCCAAAACTGTGGAGAATGTATCATGATCTGGGCGGAAGGTGTCGACATTCTCCCCGATAAAAAGATCCATGTCTATTCCTGTCCGTATTGTGGGTCACAACAAGCTCTCCGTCTTACTTAGATATGGTGGCGTATTTTTACTGCTTCCCCATGCGTAGCTTCCGTCATTTCTTTTCCGCTCATGAGTGCCACGCCGATACCGCAAAGCAGAGTCTTTCTCTTCACAAGGACTTCATCCCCAATCCGGATCAAAGCATCCGCATCCTTTATCCCTGGAGCAAAGACCGAGCCCTTTAGGGTGAAATCATCATAAAGTTCTACCCAGTACTGTCCTGATTCCATTAGCCGGTTCGCACCGTCCAAGGTTAAGGAAATCCCCCCCCTTTCTTCGGTCAGCATCCCAAGCTGTGTGGCGCCATCAAGTACCTTCTGATAGGGATATTTTCCTCGGATCGTGCAGTCCTTCATCAGGAGTCTGGCAAGAGCCGGACCGAATTGGAAGCTCGCCAAAGCGGTCATGTTCTCAAACGCCCGTCGTTGCGATGTGACTCGATCATAGCATCCTGTGACTTCCTGTAAGGTCTTGGATAGGCAACTCAGAGATTCCACTGCTGTTGGAGACTCTCGACACGTCACCTTCGGTTCTTCCAAAAGATCACACATAAATGACTGCATCGCTGGCGGGATATGCACTATTGTCGCATCATACCTGTTTTTCTGCAGATACCTTTGAAGATATTCTCGTATCATTTTCTTTTCATCTTCATCCCAATGACCAGTCACCGCAACATCATAGGCACTCGCAGGGTAGGTAAGCTCCAGCTCTCGTGGAACAAGCCCAAGTGGTGACGTCACGATTACCTCATGGACAACGAAGGGGTTTGCCAGGTTCAAAAGACATTCTCTGAAGAGTTTATGTGATTTTGAAAACGAATACGGCTTTTTCGCTGAACAGGGCAACAAGAGTAATATCTGCGTGCTTGCTGGTTTTTCGAACCGCTGAATAACCCGCTCCTGGAATCGTCTGACCTCTGGTCGGTGGAGAGCGTCTTTTGTTGTCGCAATCAACCACTGTTTACGAACAACCGGTGTTCGTTCTTCTAAGAATTGATACTGAGTGATATCTAGGAGATGCAGGAGAGCGGCAAGGTGCGGGCGTACACGTACACGCATCTCAACAAGTTCTCTAAGGGAACCGGTGGAAATCGCGTTCCTTATCAGTTTCATCTCAGAGAACAGCGTAGCATAATTATGCTGCAGTATCTCCTCAAGTCCCATCGAAGAAGCATCCTTTGTTCTGGCACAAGTAGGACAACTGCAAGGGTTCTCCGCAAGCTGATTTTTTCTAAAAAAACCAGTTGGAAAAAGAAATGTCTCGTTCCGGGCAGCCATCAACGCGGAATATGAATCGAAAAAATCCACGCCCATATAAGCAAGAAGAGCCATGGTTGTCGGATCACCAGCACAAGGAAGATAGATCAGATTCTGGTATCCTACTTTCTTTCGCAATCCAGTGAGAAAGTCAATAAAATAGGATTGTTGGGAAAACAATTGAGTCGCATTGGCAACGATAAAAAGGGTTGTGTTTTTTGTGTTCATTTTGTCTGGAATTAGTTCTGTTTTTCCAGGGACGATACAACATTCGGTGTTTTTATCGAGGGATTGTGCGCTAAGATGGAGTTCTCTGCTGACGTCTTTTGGATAGATGAGGTATTCGTCCAAGCACAGGTTCTTCTGTGTCGTACGTTTTGTTATCGAAAAGATACTTTCTCCTATTTGTATGGAAGGTTTTTTTGTTTTTCGAACTCTATCTGTCAGAAGGATGTCTGAGAATGGTGGAGCTTTCCATCGGTCTGTATCAAGAAAGAGTATGTTTGGAGTTACCAACGTCTTCTCATGTAAAGTCAGATGTCCGAATCGGGCAGGACCGTCTCTCCATTTTCCTTGAAACTCCATTGCTTCCTGATAATACATTCTCTTTAAGAACGTTTAGTTCTCCTTCTTAATGGCGGAAGTATCTCTGACCTGTAAACACCATCGGAATCTTATGTTCGTTTGCCGCCTGGATCACCTCGTCATCACGGATGGACCCACCAGGTTGTATGATTGCTTTCACTCCAGCGTTTACTGCGACGTCAACTGCATCCCTGAAGGGGAAGAACGCATCGCTGGCCATAATGGACTTTTTAATCTGGTCTTTCCCTTTGAATGTCGCAATCCATGTTGCGTCCACCCGGGACGTCTGTCCTCCACCAATCCCAACAGTTCGAGTCTGTTTCACAAACACCACCGAGTTCGATTTGATATGTTTGACGCATCTTACTGCAAAGTCCATGGACGCAAGGTCGTTCCGGGTTGGTTTGGTTTTCGTGACAACCTTCCAGTTTTTTGGGTCTACAAACCAGACATCCCGTTCCTGGACCAGAAAACCGCCCACAACGCTGCGGATATCCAAACCTTTCCTCTTATGTTCCGTCTGTACCCCTTCCAGCTTCAATAACCGGAGGTTTTTCTTTTTATCGAAGAGTATTTCAGCTTCTTTTGTAAATCTTGGGGCGACAATCACTTCAAGGTAATACTTGGATAGCTCCTGGGCGACTTCTTTGTCTACTTCCCTGTTGAACGCGACGATGCCACCATACGGGGAATTAACATCGGTTGCGTACGCATCAGACCATGCTTGGAGCACCGTTGATGCAGTCGCAATACCGCAGGGAGTCGCATGTTTGATAATCACACAGGACGGTCGTCTGAACTCCTTGAGACATTCAATCGCGCAGTTCCCATCAAGGATATTGTTAAACGAGAGTTCTTTGCCTTGCAGTTGTTCTGCCGTGGCGATGCAGGGCTCCTCTGCAGCAGGAAGACTTTTATAAAACGCGCCTTTCTGATGAGGGTTTTCCCCATAGCGCATCTCCTGGATTTTTCTCATAGTAACGGAAAAGTCCTGTGGTAGTAGCTCTCCGCTCCATCGCTGCCTCAGATACTGTGCGATCATCGCATCATACTGAGCGGTATGCGCATAGGCTTGAATCGCTAACGTCTCACGATATTCCTGTGAGATGCCTTTTTTTGACTGCAGGGCGGTAAGAATCTGTGAATACTGTTTCGGGCTGGTAACGACCACAACATCTGTGTAATTCTTCGCAGCTGCCCGGATGAGCGTGGGTCCACCGATATCAATATTTTCAATCACTTCTTCAATGCTCACGTTTGATTTTTGTATGGTTTTTTCAAAAGGATACAGATTACACACCACCATATCAATCCTGTTGATATGATGGTCTTTCAGGGTTTTCCGGTGTTCTTTCTTATCACGCCGAGCGAGAATCCCCGCATGGATAATCGGATGGAGGGTTTTCACTCGCCCATCGAGCATCTCAGGAAACCCCGTCACTGCAGATACTTCTGTAAAGGCGATTTTTTCTTTCTGTAAAACAGCGGCGGTTCCCCCAGTTGAAAGAAGACGGAACCCTCGTCTAACGAGTCCCTTCGAAAAATCAGCAATCCCTTCTTTTTCGTAGACGCTTATCAGTGCATATCGATATTCCATTACTCTTACCCAAGGAACATATGTCCGATGCTCATAAACATTTGGGTCATATTCGAAGTTCCCTTGGAGAAAAAGACTATTAGGGTTGTTTTTTTTCTTTCTCAATTGCTTCGAGAAGACTCAGTTCCCCGGTTAACACCCGCAACGCAGTTTTCTCAGAGATGGTGAACCGGCCTTCACAGACCTGTCGACTCCATCTCTGAATGTTCTTAATCGCACCTCGAGAGGTTTCGATGGGGAGCGTTGACTGCACCCGCCCACCAGACAGCAAAGCGATGGCTGCTGCTGCTTCGCTGTCCCGGATGCATCGTCGTTTCTGCTGTGGTGGTGTCGTTCGGGTCTCATCGACGATCTCAATGGGCACCTCTAACGGGATAAGCGAATTGATGATGCGGTTTCTGTTAATCACCGAACCATGGCCGATGCGGATATTGGTCTCCTTCGATGGGTAGCATTTTAAGAACCGTTTTACCTCTGCAGCGACCTTTTCCGGGCTGTCCACCTGGGTCTTCTGCAGGAGGATATCGTCGCAGACAATCGCGATGCCAGGATGTTCCCCGGGATCAATTCCAATGGAAATCTTCGAGTACAGTTCCTTTCCGGTGAGTTTTTGTACTGCAAGATCAATTGCGTCATCAATCGAATCATAGGCATCTGCCGCGACTTTCTTGCTTAACGAAATCCTGAATAACTCCTTCTGTGATGTTAGAATGACACCGATTTTTTGGGGCGGGTCCTTCGGTGACGCAAGCGAGACGTACGCGACGTTTCGTTTTTTTAATCCTTTGATGATGTCATGATACAAAGAAAAATCCTTGGTGTACACACCCAGTGTTTTCATCCAATGAAACTATCTCGGAGGTTGAATATATACGTTTCCCCCAGGGAATCACCTAAAAAAATTCATCAGTAAGTTACCGCCGATGAACATCCCACTCAACAGCAGTACAGAAACGGAAAACAACATGAACCACACTGTTTCGCTCCACAGGAGTACTTTCTTGCCATCAAGCGGCCCAATTGGTAAGAGATTAAATGTCGCGAGTAATAAATTGACTAGGCAAATAAAACCAACCAGCGTACCCCAGAACTCGATTTTCGAGAAAAGAAAATGATACAAGATATAGGTGACGACCGCGATAAGGATATTGGCACTTGCCCCTGCCGCAGCGATTCGTCCGGTCTCCGATGGTTTTGCCTCCCCTCGAAACATCACAGCACCAGGCGCGGCGAACACCAGGCCTGTGAAAAACGCCACAATCACGGCGAGCAATAATCCGCGGGGGTACATCCTGAACTCAGACCACAGCCCACATTTTTGTGCGACAAACTTATGGGAAAGCTCATGGACGAAAAAGGCGGTGACGATCCCTAAAAACGCGATGGGCATGAAAAAAAAGTATGACCCAAGATCGATTGGAGATCCCAGGAAAAAAAACAGAAGGTTGTTCTTCGAAAACGTAAACGAAAACGCAATGGTCAGCACCACGATGGCGATAATCAGATGACCCACTTCAATTCTGCTGAACGACCCTGGTTTCCCCACCTGGAGGCTTCCCTCAGGGATGTACATATATTCACGAGGAGAAAGATCATGAAAAGAGGTGTAGAACTTCTGTCGTTCGGACATAGCGGTCTCATCGATTGAAACGAGTTATAAAGAATCTAGATAAAAACATTTGTCAGTTTCTGGGGACGTGAAATAACTGATTACCGTGCCACAATTATAAGATATGCACTAGGGGTTATAAGCCCTCCGATTGTTTGAAAACCTAAAATCTTCGTTTCTTTCTCCACAGAAAAATCGCTACAGCAATCGCACACAATAGAACGATAAGTTCGAAGCTAGGTCTAATCGAATGGACTGAACGTTATTACTTTAGTCTTTATGGAAATTCGGTCGCTACAACTGTGAATATACCTAAGATGAACATTGGTCCTAGATACCCTTTATAATCTCTGGATACCCATATCTCTTCATCTGGGATTACTCGTCCCATCTCAAATGCGTCGAATCTAACAAAGAATACGAACTTTGCTTTGAAACTGATGACTTCTCCTCCTCTGTCATTCAGGTCTGAAATCAATCCAACAAAGATTGCTTTAAATGGTTCAATATTTTTCACCAAGATAGTATCATTATCAGATATATGCCCAGGTTTTGTTGCAACAACGGGATAAATAGTATCCTCAGCTACTGATGGTGCAGTTATTACAGCGATTCCATTGTCATCTGTATAAGTTGTTGTATTATCAAAGAGAACCCCTGCGTTTTGAACTGCTGTTCCCCCCAATGTTTTCACAGTGACGTTAAAGGTGTTTCCTTCGTTCACTTGAGGATTATCAAGGGAAATATTAAAGATGTAATACAGTTCAAAGGGATGCATCAATGGATACAAATCCTGGTTACTGCCACCAGAGATGTTATAGGGTGTGTCCCCAATGCCATCACCATCCGTATCCCCTCCGGTGTAATCCGACCAATAATTTCCTTCATGACGTGATGAATTATCCCAGGTGTTACTCAGGGGATCGTATGCATTAAGGGTGTTTCGGAGAAGATTGTTATGATAGATATGATTGCCAACGGAGTCTGTGAACCGTATGCCATACTCGTTGTCCTTGATGGTGTTCCCATGGAGGGTGTTGTTCCACCCGTTTAGCCAAACACCATACAGGCTGTCTCCGATGATGTTCCCCGAGACGACACAGGTTGTAGACCGTAACAGCTGGATACCAACCGTTGTGTTAAAAATTACGTGGTTTTGCACGGTGATGTTGATGCACTCGAGTAGAATTATTTGCCCTGCATCGGCAGGAAGTATCATATCGGATTTGTTTGAGACATAGACCAGAGGCTTGCCATTCACCGTGTTGTTTGTCACAAGAGTATTGCTTGGTGAGTTATCGGAAAGAAATAAACCACAGGAAAGAAACGTGTTATGGGAAATGATGTTACCCCCAGCATCAGCGAGGTAGATCCCATGGACGACGTTCGTGATGTTGTTCCCAGTGATGGTATTGCTGTTTCCCCCTAGATAGATCGTGTCGCAAGAAATGATGTTTGCTTCGATGGTGTTGTAATCACCGGCAATCCGTATGTTGTCATTGGGGAATTCAATGATGGTATCAAAAAACGTGTTATGGGATGAGTCGATTCTAATTCCCTCACCGAGACGTCCACTGTTTTGAATGGTGAACCTCCCCATCGTCACCCAATCAGAAAGAAATGAAATGGTAAACGCAACATATCCAAGGATAACCGTTGCGTTTTTATCCTCACCAAGAAGCGTGATGGATTTATTGATGTTGAGATGACCGACATATGTTCCATTAAAAACAAACACGGTATCCCCATCACTTGAATTGTTAATCGCATCCTGAATCTTCGTGTAATTCCCTGGTCCACTCCCACCGACATAGAGCCAGTTACCTCTTGATGCTTGTTGAGATTTCTCAGTTTCCTGTGCAGTCGCAGGAAAAATATAGGTTCCAATCAACAAGAGAATGATTCCAACCGCCAACCATTTCCAAATCAGAGGTTTCTTACCCATATCTTTCCTGCCCCTATCAAAATTAATCACCCTTATCTATTTAAACTCTTTGTCCAGATGAAAAGTTATGCAGGGGCAGGGACTTAAACTCAAGTTAAAATTTCTTTCTTATTTACCCATCTGCTACTTGTTTCTAATCAATTAAGATACTATCAAGTGGTTATAAAACGTTCTTGTTCTCAGCGTTTTTCGACGAGAAAAACGACGAGAAACTCAACGATATTTTTCCACGGACTCTTTTTCTTTTTTCTTTCTAAAATCTATACTTGTTATAATCCATATAACCGAGACGGATAAAAATCTTATTAAACTGTGTTAAAAACATTTAGCTAAAACCTAGGCTGAGTATCCATGGGAGGGCGATAATCGTACCAATAATACTCCCAAGATTTGCCAAGGCGACGACCATCAGAAGACGAATGACCTTGTTTCTGAGAAAATCACGCACACTTTCAATCTTCCCAAGCTCCTGGAAATCCTTTATCACAGGTTTCCGAAGCTTTACTTCGACAAGTCCAGCGAACCAACCCGGTGCAAAAAATGGTTCTAGTGATGTAAATGGGGCAGCGAGGAACGCGGTGAGAATGGAGAGCGGATGGCCACGTGCAATTGCGACACCAATCCCAGCAAGAATCCCATGAACAAGGAACCAGACAAGGAAGATATCTTTGATTTTGTTCCAGGGGTCCAGACCTGTAGAATAGATAATCCACCCGATCACACCAAAAAAAATCACGGGAATAATCACTTCAATAATCTTCAGAAGACTGAATCGTTTCTTTGGGATCTGTTCAAATTCTTTTAGATCTCCATCCAGTTTTTGATCCTGCAGATGCTTCTTAATACCATTCAGGTGTCCTGCGCCAACAACAGCGACCACCTTACCTTTCTTACTTTCCTCGTAGATTTTCTGTGCAATATATTGATCCCGCTCGGAAATCAACACCTTCGAAGCACTAGGTGCGATGACGCTGAACTCCTCCATCATCTGAGAAATGACATCTTGTTTCATCAGCTCTTTCAAATCAAGCTCTTCGAGTTCCTCTTCATCATACCCGATCATCGCTTTGAGAAACTCCCAGACCACCCTGAATTTCTCGCGGGTCCCCATCATCCGCCAGGCGCGTTTTAGCGTCACGGTGATGTCCCGATCGATCAAGGCGACAGGCAGATGGTTCTTCTCCGCCTCCTGCATTGCAGCGATCATCTCAGAACCTGGCTCCACTCCATACTCCTTTCCCAATCTCCGTTGGATGGACGACAGGAAGGTTTGTGCGAGCATAAAATATGCGTTATTTGATTTGATTAATGCGCTGACGGGGGTGTTTTCCCATTTGTCTTTTTTTGTGATAGACTCATACCGCCGTTGGCACAGCTCCACAGCAACAATATCTGGTTTATAAGTCTCAATAGCGTTTCGTACCTCAAGTACGCTCTCCTCAGAGATATGAGCAGTACCGATAAGGATGATGTTGTCAGATATTTTTTCTTCCAAAGGTCTCTCCTTTGAGCTGCTTACATTGGCAGACGTTAAAAAACTCGTTTAAATTTCCGCTTCGAAATCCTCGACGGTTGCCTTGAATTCCTCATCAGACTTGATTTTTCCCTGCTCACGAAGAATCGCTCGGGCAAGGAGCCAGTAAATCAAGGCAAGCGCGCGTCTTCCTTTATTATTTGTTGGGATGACGTAGTCAATGTATTTGGTTTCATTATTCGTATCGCATAACGCAATTACGGGGATACCAATGTTCTTTGCCTCGTGTAACGCTTGGATATCCGCAAGCGGATCGGTCAGCAAAATGATTTCCGGCTCAAGGAATGTTTTCGCATTTGGATTTGTTAATGTTCCTGGTTGGAATCGCCCATCCAGCACCTGGATTCCCGTCATTTCCCCAAGTTTTCGGACCGGTTTCTGCCCGTATTGCCGGACAGAGACAGCAAGGATTTTTGTTGGGTCATACTTCGCAAGAAACTTTGCAGTCGCTTTTATCCGCTCATCGGTCCGCTTCACATCGATGATATATAATCCATCGTTCCGTACCTTATAGATGAACTCTTTGATATCAGCGGTTTTCTGTCGAGTACCGATATGGACACCGGATGTCATGTAAATCTCTTCGGTTACCATCATGGTTTGCTCTGGTTCCATTGATTGTTTTTCTTCCGCCATAATTGTGCCTCACATCTATGTTTTTATTTCCTTTTGTTTCACTGTAATGGGAATCGCACTTTCGTCGTACTCCAGCATCGCGATTTCAACGGGGTCGATCATGTCTTTGGGTATCTCCGCTAAGATCGTGGGTGCCCCCATAGAGAGTTGTAAGGCACGTGCGCCAATGATGCGAGCTTTTTCAAAGCGGGTATACGTCACAGTCTTCCTCCGAAGCATCGGGATAGGTAGAAGCCCAAATAACAGAAACCTTTAAAAATATTGCCCTTAAATATCCCTGTTTTTTACGATTACCGTGGTTCTTCCAGAACAAAAGCGTGTTATTTTAACTCATCGGTGAATTCCTGCAGGTCTGCCGAAGTCATCCTGGTGGAGAACTCATCGTCTAACGCAAGCTGCATATCGACGATGATGTCACGGAGTAAACGGTCGATTCGGTTGTTTTCGAATTCTTTTACCCCATCAATGTCAGAATAAATTTTTCCCATATAGCTTCCCTCATTTCTATGTATTTCGATATTGTAGAGAACTTCCTCCATCTTCTAACACCCTCTTTCTCTTTATTCACCCAATAAAATAGAATCCCTATAATAATCTTTTGGAATTTTTCGCTTGCTTACAGCATCCGTTCGATGAGGATGTTAATCGCGTCTTTTCGGTACCCAAGTGAGCCTTTATTCACAAACGATCGTTTCACCGTCCGGTGCCCCTTCTTTGGAGGGTTGAGTCGAAACAGGGGTTTTACCTCCGGGATGTCCTTGTATTTTACTTTGTTTTCCATGATCGCTTCAGCGAGTTTTTCAAAGCTATGATACGGTGCTGCTTTTTTCAGATGCTCTTCGGTGAGGGGTTTATCACCAATCAATTTTCCTCTCGAAGACAACAACTTCGTCAGTGTCTGTTTATCGATTTCACCCCAGGTCGTGTAGTCCTTTACTATCTGGAGCATTCCTTTGTGAACAACGTTTTCTTCTAACAGTACACAGTGGTTCGCATGGGTTAATCGTAGCAACTGCATTGTTCTTTTAATGTCTGGTTTGACATTAACGGTGCCTCTTACTCTAATAACTGCATACACCATAGGTTTATTCCTCCGTTTTAACCGGGGTAGCTTGTACTTCCTTCAGGGGGATTCCAATACTCCCCTGGATGATGCCAAGTTTCGTCATTTCGTTCTGGTTAATCCTCATCTCTGCGTTCTTTTTTAAGGCATCATAGACACCTTTTGCGTAGTTGACCACCGTCTTTGTCTTCCCTTCCGTAAAAGCCCAGCAATCGCTGACTCCCGCAAGGCTCAGGATTTTCTTTGCGACATCACCGGTCGCAAGCCCGATACCACGAGGTGCAGGTTTAAAGGTGACTTCCACAGAGCCACTTTTTCCTGTCACGAGGAACGGGATCGTATGAGGTGTTCCACATCCGCATTCCCAAGATCCGCAACCGCGTCGGATTTGAATCATGTTCATCTTCGCATTCTCAATCGCTCGTTTGATGCTTAACCCAACCTCTTTTCCTTTTGCTTGGCCAAGACCGACAAAACCATCTTTGTTGCCGACCGCAACCGTTATTACGAATTTCACTCGTCGACCGGAGTCGGTCATCCGTTGTACCATTTTGACGTCGATGACTTCATCCTCGACGGTTGGTAAAAGAAGATCAACGATTTCAGGTTCTCGCAGCGGGAAGCCGGACTTCAACGCGTCACTCATGGTGGTAATCTCCCCGTTTTTCACCATCTTTCCCAGTCTTGTCTTTGGTGTCCAGATGACGGGTGCGGTTCCCTCATCAAACTGTCTTCGTCGTCCTCTTGGTGCGTTTCTACGTTCTCGTTCTGCCATAGTTACTCCTCTTTGCCTCCTTTTATCCTTGTTTTAATATCACCAACGAGCGGTTTGATATCTTTGTTGAGGTGTATGCCGTAGATTCTTTCTTCTTTCGGCAGCATCTGTCCATCATGGGGGCATTCAATCCCTGCGTCAAGCACTCCTTTTAATGAGGCAAACAGCGTTCCCCCTACCGTGGGATGATATAAACCAATGTCTAACACACCGTGTTCGATTCCTTTTTCTTTTGCTCTTTTTCCAGCAAGAAACCCAGTCAGATACGCTGCTGGTGTGTTTGAGACTGAATATTTCCACCCGTATTCTTTTACGAGTTCATTGGAGATGGCGGATGCGAGGATTTTATCGCCCTGAGGATTATACTCGACGAACTGCACACGAATCGCTTTAAGGGATTTTCTGACGACAATGCGCGGTTTCTTGCTTCGTAGCAAGTTCAGTCGTAAGCGATAATTTGTTTTACGCTGTCGATGTCTCCGTGGCTTGACATGATACCGTGGTCCGGTTTTCATGGTTTCTCCTCCTTGATAATATTATCGGTAAGCAGATGTGATCTCAAATGTTGTTTACTTCGGAAGACTCCACCTTTTGCTTTGCGGTAGTACATCCGGTAGGTGTGTGCATCGATCTTCGAGTCCTGTCGCAATTCCTTAAGATATGTCCGGATTGGACGTATGGTCCGGATCCATTGTTCTTTTTTCGGAAGACGAGCGTGTTTCGGCCCTTTCCGCGAACCTTGGCCGGTCCGCCGTCCTTTCTTTCTCTGATGCAACGAATACTTGTGTCGCCCACGAGAATTTCCTTGTTTTTGTATGCTTTTAATGGCGCCTCCTTTCACGAGAATTAAGACGTCATTGCGTGTCACTGCCTTTGCTATCTCTTCGAGTCTGTCAGGATCCATCCATACTTTTGTTCCCCCGCATTTCATAATGGACGCTGCCATCCTGCGTTGATTACGTAAATCTGTCATAGCTATTCCCTCATGTTTAATACTCGAATCGAAAGTTCTCCGGCTCGTTTCGCAATCTCGAGACGTTTCTTTGTCCCTACCGTACCTCCAATGCGAACCGCTTGTTTCTTCGGATCAATCCTCTCGAGTTCCTTTACCGTGTGAATCATCACTTCCTCAAAACCAGATGCATGTAAACCCCGGACGAGTTTTGGTGCACGAAACCCGACATGCACCTTACTAGGTCGATACTTCAGGTTAATACGCAGTTTCGACGTAAATCCGCTTGGGCGTCTCCAGTTCTTCGGTATTCGTTTGTATCGGAACGCCTCGTCCCGGAGGAAATACGGCGTCCTTTTCTTTATCTGTCGCCGAATCACGAGTTGCTCCTGTTGATTCTTGCTTAATTGGGGTTTAATCTTTGGATGATACGCTCCTTCTTTCTGGTCAACGATTTCAACTGTCTCTCCTTTCTTGTCTTTTGAGTCTTCTGGGTGCTGTATCTCAGCTGTTTTTTTTGTGGTTTTTTCTTTTTTCTCTTTGAGCTGGTCAAGTATCTCCTTTGCGTTCTTCTCTGAAATTCCCTTGAGTTTTGTCAAATCTTTGATCTTTGCTCTTCGTAATTTCTCTAGAGAATCAAATCCGTTGTCATAGAGGAGTTTGGCTTTTACTTTCCCGACACCCTTGAGTGCCTCGAACTCCTTTAACACTGTTTCTTTTGTCATGATTTAGCCTCTTTTCACAATGTAGATACCGTCTTGAAACACCCGGATATCCCTATTTTTTACTTTCGTCGCACGTTCGATATTCGCAGCAGTCTGCCCTACTTTTTCTTTGTCAACCGCAGTAAGAATGATCTGTTCTCCTTTGATCTCCACTTTAACGTTCTCGAGGATCTCTGCCTTCCGAGGGAATCGTTCCCCGAGGAAATTTTGGATGATTAGATGGTTTCCTTCGACACTGGTTTTTATAGGAAAATGGGAAAACACGGTTTTCATCGTGCATTCATAGCCCTGGCTGACCCCTTTGATCATGTTTCGAATGTGTGCTTTAAAGGTACCCATCAATGCTTTTTCTTTTCGACGAGGGGACTGAGAACAGGAAATCTGCACAACATTGTCGTTCACTGCCAGCTGAATCTTTGGGTGGGAGAGGATCTTTTGTATCGATCCTTTTTCACCTTTCACATGAACCGTTTTCCCTTCGATAGTCACCTGAATACCGGTCGGGATTTTGATTTCTTCTTTTATACTGGATTTCTTTTCCATGCGTCTCACCCATCAATATACATATGCGAGGAGTTTTCCTCCGATGCCTTTCTTTCGTGCTTCGTCATGAGCGATGATTCCTTCCGTGGTGGTAAGGATGAGTAATCCAAAGTCACGTGCAGGGAGATACCGCGCCTCCCATTTATCCATCTCTTTTACTTTGATTGGATAGCGTGGTTTGATGACACCGCAGTTATTGATGCTTCCGAGGAGCTCCACCTGATAGATCCCTGCTTTTCCGTCCTCGACGAACTCGAAACTCCCCAGGTATCCTTTTTCTTTCAGGAGTGTTAGAACCCCACCGATGAGTTTTGAGGAGGGGCGGATAATGCAGGTGTGTATTCCTCGCATCTCTGCGTTTCTGATGATTGATAATGCATCTGCCAATGGATCGTTTAACATACTTTTCCACAACCTCTAATCGTATTTCTTAAAACCCATTTCTTCTGCTTTGTCCCGGAAACATTGTCTACACAGATGAAGTCCATAGCGTCGGATAATCCCGCGTTTTCTCCCGCATTGCTCGCATCCGGTTTTCCTGCCGTATATTTTCTTTCGTTCTTTGATCCTCATTCTATGACCTCGACGTTAAATTTTTCTGTGATAAATTTCATGGTTTCTTCTCTGCTAAGTTCATGGCGTTGCGGTATTTTCCGTCGGTCAATCCGACGATGTTTTATCCGATAACCTGGGTTCTCAACAGTCACACAGATGTCCATCCCAAAGATGCCGATGCTCGGATCATATTTTTGTCCCTCGAAGAGCGTATGATCAGGAACTCCAAAGGAGAAGTTACCTTGATTGTCAAAGGTGTATTCTGCGATTTTGTTCTCACGGATTTTTAATGCATTGATTAAGAATGTCTCAGCAGCTTTCTTTCGTAAGGTCACTTTGCAACCAATCGGCATGAATTTACGCAGACCCCAGTCTTTGTTGGTTGTTTTGGAGAGCGTCTGTATCGGTTTTTGTTTTGTAACATTTTCTAAAACTGATTCTGCTTTCTTGAGCTTCTCCCCTGCTTCGCCGACGCCGATATTCACGGTCACCTTCGCAACATGGGGTTTCATTGGATGTTTAGCTACTTTTTTCTTGGAAGCGGATTTTTTCGAACGCGTTGATGTCTTATGCGTTTTCGTTGCGGTTATCTTTTTTGCGCTCATTGCATTTTCACCTCAGGAAATGTCATGACTGGTTTATTTTTCCCTATTGGGAAGACATACTCAGCGATTGTGGAAAATTCTTTTTCCCCTTTCATCGTGACCAGATTGGGTTTTGACGAGGGAACCACTTGGATTTCTTCGATATTGGCGACCTCTCCGATGTGCGTTCCACCGATGATCATGGACACGGTTCCTTTCTCAAATTTGTAGACGTCATCGATTGAACTTTCCTTGAATGCAATTTTCAGAACATCCCCTGTTTTATAGTCGTCTTTCTCCACGAGTTTGTTCTTACCATCATGAAGGTTCAGCTGTATTTTTTTTCCACGAATCATGGTTTTATTCTGAATGCGGCAGAGTTTCCATTCTGCTTCGCTTTCTGAAATGGGGATGAGAGTGAGTTTTCCGTTTCTGTCGTAGAGGATTCGAAGGTTCTTTCGCATCTTCGGAATCGAGATGACATCCATCAGACCGCAGGGGAACTTGAAGTCCTTTCGTTTCACCCCATCGACGAGGATGTCGCCGTTGGATACGATTTTTCGTGCTTCTTTGTAGGTGTCGCACAACCCAAGATAATCTCGTACGAGTAAGCCGAGAGGGATCGAATATTCTAATGGATGTGGCCCTGGGGCGGCACGAATCGTTAAGACATGCTCTTTTTTATGGATGCGTAGGACTCGTGGTGCTGCGAGTCTTTTCAGGTGTTTGCTCATGGTTCACCTTCTTCTTTTTTCTTTTTTATTGTTTTAGGAGCGGGGGATTTTTTCTTCGCTGGTTTCTTTTTCGATACTTCTGTTTCGCTTGTTTCTTTTACGTTCTCTTCTTCAATCTTGGGCTCAATGCTTTCTACTGGAGCCTGTGTTGTTTCCTCTTCTTTGAGCGGTTCCGGTATCTCTTCTTTTTGTTTTTCCGCAGCTTTAGCTGCTTCCTCTGCTTTTGCCGCTTCCTGAACTTTCAGTTGTTCTTCTGCTTCTTTTTCGATTTCTTTCTTCGCGGTCTCCGATAGACTTTTTTCTAGCTTCCGTCGTCGCCATTTATCCGTGAGATTCAATTTCGTGATGAGTAAGGTGCTTGCATGGATAGGTTTGGCGAGTTTTGTTCCCTTTGCAGTGGTAATCGTAACTCCTTCGATTTCCACGGTCTGATCTCGGATGTTCACTTTCGCGACTTTATCCTCATGCCCGCGGAAGCTTCCTCGCATGATCTTGACGGTGTCTCCTTTCACCACCGGGATACTTCGTCGATCGTACTTTAACAGGAGGTTTTCTGCAAGATGTGACGAAATCCATTTTCTCTTTTTATGCAGAGGGGCATTATGGAGATTGTAGCGTTGCTTTCTTGATTTTCTTGATATCATATTACTCACTTTACAGGATTGTTGCTGCTAACGCAGCGATCTTTGGCCACCGTTCCGCAGCTTCAATAGCGACAGGACCTTTGATCATTGTTCCTTTTGTTTCTCCAGTATCTGTTATCAATACCGCAGCGTTATCTTCGAATTGAACCATGAGACCATCAGGACGTCGGAATGGGCGTCTCTGACGAACGATGACGGCTTTGAGGATTTGTCGCCTCATCTCTGTTGCTCCTTTCTTTACGCTGACGATGACTAAATCTCCGACACCAGCAGTCGGGGTTCGACGATGCACTCCTTTAATCTTCACCGTCATGATGATTTGAACAACTTTTGCACCAGTATTATCGATACATGTTAAACGGGCGCCAATCGGCAACCCTCGCATTACTCTACCTGCTATTCCCTTCATGTCTCTTCACCAATCTTACACTTTTTCTACTGTGACGAACGATACTGTTTTACTTAAGGGTCGACATTCTGCAATTCGCACGGTGTCCCCAACGGTGAACGTCATACAAGGTGGGCAATGGGCATGATACGTCGAGGTACGTTTTTCGTACCGCTCGTACTTCTTCACATAGTGCATGAATTCTCGTTCAACGGAGACGGTGTTTTGCCTTTTGGTTGATACCACGGTTCCCATGAGTACTTGTCCCCGCACCGATAACGTCCCATGAAACGGACAAAACTTATCGTTACAGATAGTGCTCGGTGGTTTGAGGTTCAACCCTATGTCTCGTGCTTGCTTTTTTTCTGCCAATGTGTTCACCTTGTTTTTTTTATTCTTTCTTCTGGTCGATAGACCAATCGTGATCCTTTCACGATGGTTTTTTTACCATGATATTCAAATGCGAACGTTGCGGTTTGCTTTGCGATGCGTTTTTGTTTCTTGTCGATTTCTATGAGGAAGGTCTGTTGTGTCTCATCGATGATGAGACCGGTTTGATGCACCCATGTTGGGTCGGTGCATTCGAGGATAGTGACCGTTCTGCCGATGAGTTCATCGCTGGTGATCGGCTCATGTTCCATGGAAGGTCCTTCCTTGACGCACGGGGTGCGTCCGATGAGGTTTTTTAGATCACGTCAACAGTGAATCCGAGTTTTTCTAATGCTTCTTTTACCCGTGTTCGATGGTCCCCTTGGAGTTCAATCCTGCCTTCTTTGATGGTTCCGCCGCACGCACAAATCGATTTGAGGTTGCTGACCAATGCGTTCATGTCCAGGTCATGGGGGTTCAGACCGTCCACGACGGTCATCGTCTTCCCATACCGTCTCTTGTCAACCGCAATCGTGATGCTTTGTTGTTCTCGTGCGATTTCTTCACAGACACAGATCTCTTTTGGGAGGCCACATTTTGGGCATATATCACTCATTTGTGTTCTCCTTCCTCCTGCATGATTGTAAGAATCCGAGCGATGGATTGCCGTATCTGCCTAATCTTCCCGGGAGACGGTGATGAGCCTCCCATGGCAGATACCCCACGTTCATGCATAAGTTCTTCTTTTAATTCTCTGAGTTTTTCACTCTGTTCCTCAGGGCTCATTTGCCTGATTTCTTTAACTTTGAGAGCCATTTTCAGTACCCTCTTCTAATACTTTTCTTATGTTTTTTACAATCAACTCAGCGGTTTTATTGCCAATTCCATCAATCGCAATGAGGTCATCGAGATTCATCGTGTAGAGCTCCTCAAGGGAAGTTATCTTTGCTTTTTCCAGTTTTTTCAGCACTGATGGGCCAATCCCTGGAATCTTCGTGATTTCTTTGATGTCGGTTTTTTTCTCAAGTTTTATCTCTGGGGGTTTTGCTTCGATTTTCACTTCTGGTTTTGCTTCTTCTTTCATTGCAATCTTATAGGTGATTTCATCGGGGAGTTTTGAATCTGGCTTCATAATTCTGACTTTCACTCCAAGCACCCCTGGTTTGAGTTTCGCGGTTGCGAGCCCGATATCCATGACTTCTTTGGCGGTTTCCCCACAGTATTTCACATGGCCTTCCGTGAATTTCTCTGTTCGGTGTCGCTCTCCGGTCAGTTTACCTGCGAGGATTACTTGGCATCCTTTTGCCCCTGCTTGCATTATCCGCCGCACTGTTGAATGACCTGCTCGTCTGAAATGCCAACCTCGTTCAAGTGCTTCTGCAAGTTTCTCTGCCATGATCTGAGCATTGAGTGACGCGCTTGAACCCGCCTCTTGTATCTCAATTTGAGGGTTATCGACATTAAACTTGGTTCGAATGGAATCGGTCAGTTCCTTGATTTTTGACCCGCTCTTTCCGATGACCATACCAGGTCGCTCGACAAGAATGTTCACTCGTGTACCGATTGGGGTCCGCTGGATGTTCATCCCACCGAAACCAGCACCTTCGATTTCTTTTACCAGGAATTTTTTAATCAACGATCGCTTCGCGTTCTCTCTGATAAACTTGCGTTCATTTGCCATTATTCTACCTCTTCAAGAATGATTTCCACATCCGTTGTCGTTTCATTTTTATCGGTTGCTCTTCCATGTGCTCGTGGCATGATTCCTCGGATGATTCTTCCTTGATAGGCTGAGATGTGTGTGATTTTCATTTTATCAACGTCGAATCCTTTGTATTCTGCGTTGTTCTCCGCGTTTTCGACGACCTTGAGCATGTAACGAGCCGCTTTCTCTGGGAAGCTGCCTGGTCCGATCCCCTTTTGATGTAATCGTTTCTTCTTATGATAGACGGCAGGTAGTGGTCGTTTCAGAGCGATGATCTCTTCGAGGTACTTTTTTGCTTCTTCTATTGTTTTTCCATGTAACGCATGGGCAAGGTTCATCGAGTCTTTCTGTGAACAGTGTAGTTCATATCCATAGGCTCGTGCGCTTTTTTCTGAGTCTTTCTCAGCTGAGTATTTTGGCATGGTTCATCACTTCAATGGCATGAATTTGGAACCCCGGGTGGCTCCGACACCAGGTCCTGTATGTTTCACTTTCTTACGGGTTAATGCAAATTCTCCGAGATAATGCCCAATCATCTGAGGCTGAATATTGACTCGTTCGAAATCTTTCCCGTTATGGATCAGGATATTATGTCCAACAAACATCGGCAGGACAATCATATTTCTGCAATGGGTCTTTATCAAATCCCCTTGTTTCGCGTTCTTCACATCAATCATTAACTTATTTTCGTCCTTGGATAACCCTCGTTTGAGCGTCCTGCGGGATCTCGAGGGCAGCATCGGAAGCAATTCCTCGACAGAGAGTTTTTGCAGCTCCTCGATGGTTTTTCCATGGAATTGAAATTCCTTTTTTCGAATCTCAACTTTTTTTCTCTCTCTCTTCCGTCTGCTTTTCGCTGCTGATCCAAATTTAATTTGTGGCATGGTTATTACCTTTTTCCAGTTCTTCGAGCAGCAAGATTTCCAACTTTTCTACCTGGTGGTGCGCCGCGTGAGATACAACTTGGTTTTCCCACATGTTGATGGCTTCCACCTCCATGTGGATGATCCACAGGGTTCATGGCGACACCGCGTACCACAGGATAATTTCTTCCTTTTCCGCGGGATGCATGCCATTTTTTCCCTGCTTTCATAAATGGTTTTTCTTGTCGTCCACCGCCAGCGGCGATTCCAACAGTTGCTCGACATAATGAATCTAATGTTTTGAATTGACCTGAAGGGAGGCGAATGATTGTTTTTTGTGCATCATGGGATATTATGTACGCTCCGCTCCCACCAGCTCGGACCATCTTTCCCCCATCTCCCGGGGTGATTTCAATGTTATAAATCGGGTACCCCTCAGGGACATTCCCAATCGGCATGATGTTTCCAAGCTCACAATCCGCTTTACTTGCGGTGAATTTTACCTCGTGGCCGACAGAAGATCCTTCGGTTGCAATCATTAATACTTTTTTGTTATTCTCCATTCTGACTTCAGCAACAGGAGCGCTTCGTCCTGGGTCATGAAGAAGTCCTTCTACGACACCTTTTGTGTTCCGGTCATTGGTATACTGGATATTCCCACGGTATTTGTGTGACGGGACGTTGTATCGACCGCGACCCCGCCCTCGACGTTGCTGGATAAGATTTTTTCCCATAGTTCACCTCGTTAGAAGACTCCTATGCGCATGCCGATATCCTCTGCTTTATATTGTGGCATGAAGACAACGGTTGCGTGTTTTCCTTTTGGTGTTATCCGTGTGTTTATCGATTTTACTTTCACGGAAAACATTTTTTCGACTGCTTTTTTTATCAATGCCTTATTTGCGGTTCGTTTCACCATGAACTCTAAGGCATTGTTTTTCTCCATATGACTCATCGATTTCTCTGTCACAAATGGATAGAGGATGATTGAATAGGGGTCCATAGTCATTATCTTGCGCCTCCTAGTTTTGTTAATGCAGATTTCGTAAAGACCGTCAATCTGCCGGCTATCCCGCCTGGTGCGAGAAGCTCGATGTTGAGTTCTTGTGGTTTTGTGATATCGACCCCGCTGAGATTTTTAGAGCTTTTTGCTGTCCCTTCTTTTAATGACACGATGAGTAAGGATTTTGGTACGCGATATCGTCGACCTCGCATTTTTCCTTTCCCTGCTCGTATGTGTTTTCCCTTTGATGACCGAAGAACATCCGAGTAGATACCTATTTTTTCTAAGACTTCAATGACTTCCTTGGTCTTTTTAATCTTTTCAAAGTCATCGTCGATGACAATAGGTAAGGTTATTTTTTCGTCGAATTGATGTCCTCTGTTTGTGACGATTTCTTTTGTTGCGGTTGCTGCGAGTGCTGAATTTCGCGCGAGTGTGTTTTCTTTTTTGTTCATTTTTTCTTTCCAATTCCGTTCGACTTTCGGGGGATGTGCTCGTCTTCCGCTTACGACATTTGGTGCGAGTGCGGCGGATTGTCCTTGTGTCAACCGTGGTACTCTGGACATCCCTCTGCCCTTGCCGACTGATGCGACTGCATGTCTTGTTCCTGCAAGAGGATCTGAACCATATGGTTGTCGTTGATTGGAGTGGATGACTTCGAATGATTTTTTTATGATATCGGGACGATATGGTGTTTCAAAGATTTTTGGTAACTCAATTTTTTCTTTGACGGTCCCATCGAGTGCGTAGAGGTTTACTTTTGTCATTGTTAGGCTCCCTGTTTGCTGGTTGTTGATACATAGGTGATTTCTGCTTTCTGGAATTTCACACCACGTTGATACCGCACTGCGTCCCGCATTCCGATGAGACGTTTCGCTGGTCCTGGAATGGAACCGTGGATGAGAATGTAGGAATTTCGTATCACTCCGTAGTTCGGGAATCCACCTGCAGGGGTGATTTCCTCGCCGTTCTCTCCGATTTTTAAGACCCGCTTGTTGTATTCCGTGCGCTGATGGTACCCCATTTGCCCTGCTTGTGGGACCGTCGCTTGGACCCAGCTTGGATGCCAGGAACCAGCGGTACCAATCATCCGTCGGTGTTTTGAATTTTTATGGTGCAAGAGCTTCACATGATGTCTTTTTATGGTGCCTTGCCATCCTTTTCCTTTGGTAATCGCGATGGTATCCAGCATGTCTCCTTCTCTCATAACATCGTTAATCTTCAGCTCTTTTCCGAGGATTTCCTTTGCGTATTTGCTTTGATCTTCGATGGTTCCACCGCCGATTTTCACCTCGCTTATCTCTGGTGCTTTCTTGGTGGTTCCGGTGACGAGTTTTGGTTGCGTGTAGAGGATTACTCGGATTTCATCAGCATCTTTGGTTATGTCCCAATTTTTTTCTTTTTGTTTTTTCACAAGAGGAATGCTGCGTGCTAACTCCGGGTCAAGTTTTTCCGCCCAGATTTCGCCAACACATTGAAGGCCATAAGCAGATTGTTGGTAGGCCCGTACCGCTGCCACTTTCATGGGTGGTGTTTCTACAACGGTGACTGCCATCTTCACTTCTCTTCCTGACGTTGTCGAAGTTGGTCGGTAATCGACGATGAATGCATGGGTCATTCCAGCCTTATAACCAAAGAAACCCTGTATCTTTGGTTTGTCGTTTCCTTCTGCCCAACTTTTAATGTGGGGGGTTTCTGTTTTCGCTCGTTTTCGTGGCCAAAAGCCATGTGACCCGCGTTTTGGATGGTGGATATCTGGCATAATATATCCTCTGTTTTTATCTTTGAACGATACGTTGTGTTGTTATATCTCAACCGTGACACTTCCGAGAACAGTCAAAAGTCATGAGGACTGTCTCTTCCCGGGATTCTTAAGGAATTGCCCGATCATGTCTGGTCAAGATTGGGAAGTAAGGCATAAAAGAATTGGTATATAAACATTGTTGCTCCTGACGTTTTTGGAAAAACTGACGCGAAATACTGTTTCTAATAATGATATTTAATAATAGCAGATGCGTGCTCGAAAATTGAAGCATCGATACGCAGATTGCAATGCAAGGTTTCCCGACTTCCGAATGAATCATGACATTGGGAGTTGATGCGGAAGAAAGAATAAAATTGATGCGAAAGCGTTGATATTACAGAAAAATGATTTCTTGAAGATATGGTTGGAAAATGAAAATTTTTTCTTGTTTATAAAGCGATTGTCCTAAGGTTTTATCGCAGTGTTTCCGGGGAGAGACTCGCGATTGCTTTCGTTTGAACAGCATTCTTGGGTTGTATGGTTCCTGGGTCAATCGCTTTCTAAAGCAACATGACTGTTTGATTTCAGTATTATGACGTCGAATCATAACGCAGTTGTCGTACTGTCCGAATTAATAATTTATTTTTTTTGTAACAATTCTTCTCCAAACTATATTTTTCTTTTTTTCAAAGACCTGATTATGAGAATTGGAGGAATATTGGTAAAATACCAATAATTACCAATAATTATTTATAGGGATACTTCTATAACTATGTCTGTGTCAAGACATTGCTTAGCAGGTAATCAAATGAGGATAAATATATGAAAAAAAAAGAAACGAACCATGTGATGTCAATTACAGTTTTTCTCCTTGTTACCCTTTTTTTTGTTGCTGCGCTTTCCGGATGCACGACCCAACAGAAGAATACGATTAAAATCGAAGGAGCCTTTGCGCTCACCCCCATGATGGAAAAATGGGCAGCAGAGTATAAAAAAATTCACCCAGAAATCAATATCGACATCAATGCAAACGGTGCGGGAGCAGGCATGGCAAACGCATTAAAAAAACTCTGTGATATCGGCATGGTGTCTCGGGAGATACACCAATCAGAAATAGAGCAGGGGGCATTTTGGGTATCGGTGGTAAAAGATGCAGTTGTTGCGACAATAAACACGAACAACCCCGTCATTGATACCATCCTTTCAACTGGTTTGACCAAACAACAGTTCAAAGACATCTACATTACCGGGACTCTTAAGACCTGGGGGCAGCTTATTGGAAAGGAAGACATTACACAAAATATCATCGTCTACACACGTTCTGACTCCTGTGGAGCAGCTGAAACATGGGCCCAATATTTAGGAGATTTTAAACAAAATGATCTAGGGGCCTTAGTCGATTTAGACAGAATCTCAGCAGTAAACGGCGATAATACACTTGCCGCAACCATACAACGAGAACAATACGGAATCGGGTTCAATAACATCGCATTTGTTTATACGAAAACACTTGAGGATGGTTCGATGATTCCAGCTGACGGAATCCTCCCGGTCCCTATCGATCTGAACGAAAATGGCACACTTGATGAATATGAGCAAGTATATGCAAATCGAACCTCCATCGTCGATGCTATCAACAACAATATCTATCCATCACCACCCGCACGACCTCTCCATCTTGTCACTTCTAGAAATTTCACTGGTATAGTGAAAGACTTTGTCCACTGGATATTGGTTGAAGGTCAGCAGTATGTCTTAGATGCAGGATACGTACCCTTATCAGACTCGATTATTACTACACAACTCCAGTATCTTGAGAGTGCAACACGACCCGAGCTTCAATAGCCATTATCGATGTTGGTTTCAGAAAAAAAAGGACGGACGTTCA
>JBAZLE010000005.1:0-30281 GCA_041650455.1 Thermoplasmatota archaeon
GCGGAGAGGATATCCTGGGTATATGTACACGGACCTGGCGAGTATTTATGAGCGAGCAGGCCGTATCAAAGGAAAGAAAGGATCGATCACCCAGCTGCCGATGTTAACGATGCCTGACGACGACATCACCCATCCCATCCCTGACCTGACCGGGTATATCACCGAAGGACAAATCGTCTTGGAGAGAGCCCTGTATAAGAAAAACATCTATCCACCGGTAGCAGTGTTACCCTGTTTGTCTCGACTGATGAACCGAGGGATCGGGAAAGGAAGAACACGGGAGGACCATGCGGATGTCGCCAATCAGCTTTACGCTGCGTACGCAGAAGGATGCGACCTGCGGGATCTTGTCGCAATTGTCGGAGAAGACGGACTGTCTGAACGAGATAAGAAATTCCTTCATTTCGCGACCGCGTTTGAACAGCAATTCGTCACCCAGGGGCCCCAGGAGAACCGCAGCATTGAGCAGACACTCACCATCGCATGGGAGCTTCTCGCACACTTACCTGCCTCTGAACTGAAGAAAATCAGTGTCGAATACATCAAAAAATATCTTCCACAAAGAAGCGAAAAGAAATCACATGACTGAGGAAATGCTTGAGGGGGTCAACCCCACAAGAATGGAACTTCTCGAGATACGAAAAAAAGTCGTTTTAGCAGAAAAAGGACATAAGTTGCTTGAGGAAAAACGAGATGCGTTAGTCGAAAAATTCTTTTCAGTCATTGAGAAACGGAACGCCTTAAAAAAACAAGTCGATGCCGGGTTCCAGGATGCGTTCCTCTCCCTTCTTCACGCGCAGATGCTCCTTGGTGAACAGCAGGTAAACGAGGCATCGTACATCTCTGCTGAGATCGGGGAGATAACATTCGAAACGGATAATATCATGGGTGTGAGAATCTCAAAAATCAAGACCACGGATCTGCAGGAACCAGAACCACCCTTGTACGGTTTCTCCGAGACCTGTGCTTCCTTAGATGACGCGTATCAGAAATTCAATGCGCTTCTGCGCTTAGTACTTCCGCTTGCGGAAGTCGAAGAAAACATACAATCGTTATCCATTGAAATCGAAAAAACAAAACGCCGCGTTAACGTCCTTGAGAATACCCTGATCCCAAAGCTGTATGCGACCATCAAGTACATCGAGATGCGGTTAGAAGAGCAAGAACGGGAAGATTTTTTCCGAAGAAAACGAATTAAAGCACTCATGGATGCAAAGAAGGAACACCATGTCACTTGAGGATGATCCTGTCCTAGGAAGCTTTTTTGATACACCTGAAAAAAAAGCACGTTGGATGACTCGGTTCAAAATCTTCTATCTCCTCTGGATCTGTTTTATGATCTTCGGAATCCTCTTTCTCCTATTTTGGTATCTGTTGAAATAAAAAAAAGGAAAAAAGGGAAGCGATGGTTACTCGCTTTTTCCAATATCCCAAATCGCTTTTATCGCAAGGATAGCGACTGCGGGTGCGATAAAGATCGCCAGTGGCAATGATATTCCTGCGAGCAAGGGCCCGAGCCATGGCTTTAATCCTACACCCCCGTATCCAAATCCCATCATGGAATTAAAGACCGCATTCATCACCAGTAATGCGATTCCAGCCATGAGGAATGCCGGGGTTTCTGATTTAGTGATTGTCCCTCGCCCAAGAATCGCGAGTAATCCAATGATTATCCCAAGGAATGCAAGCAGCCATCCAACCCAAGCACCATTTTCGCTATACAGAATTGGTGTTTCATCGTTTTGTAGGTTATATGCTTGCCATAGCCCAACAATTAAGGCTATGAGCACTCCTATGAGAAAGGCCCAAACAGCTACCTTACCCCACATATCTTTTGCCATTTTTTCTTACTCTCCTCTTCTGTTTCTTTTTATGATTTATTAGCCAATAGAAATATCTTGCTTCTATTTAAAAACTTCGTTTTATTCAACAGGAGAGGATAAGGAGAAAAAAAGAGGATGGTTATTCGGTGAGCCATTGCTCATCGATCCGCTGGTACGAAGCGATCTCCTCAGCAGCAAACCACAGACCGATTTCAAACTGGGCGGTTTCTTTTCCATCTGATGCATGGATGATGTTCCTCCCAATGAACTGCCCATAATCACCACGGATCGTGCCCATCGCTGCTTTCTGCGGGTCGGTCGCTCCGGTCATCGCACGGACCATCTCGATGACGTTGACTCCTTCAAGCACCATGGCAACAACCGGTGAAGAGGTGATGTAGTTCACCGTCGGCTCAAAGAAGGGCTTTCCTTTATGGACTCCATAATGTTGCTCTGCAAGTTTTCGGTCTACTGCAACCAGTTTCATTGCGACAATCTTGATTCCTTTTTTTTCAAACCGACTGATGATCTCCCCGATAAACCCTCGTTGGACCGCATCTGGTTTTATCATCGCAAATGTCCGTTCTTTTTGTACCACATAATCACCTTTTCTGTTTAAGGGGGATACGTCCGCTGTTTATAGAATTAACGATTTAGATCCAAAACGATTGGCCCAGGACAAATAAGGTCAGACTCGTGATGTTGATGAGAGTATGGGCGAAAATTGCGGAGTAAAGGTTTTTTGTTTTCAAGACGACCACCGAGAATAATATCCCCAACATAATAGCAACGACCGCTGCATAGGCATAGGTATACGACAGATGCGAGATGCCAAACAAAACTGAGGTGACGATTGTCGCGAAAACCGCACCTCTGAATTTCGTTAGTTTTTCCAAAAGAAACCCGCGGAAGAACAGTTCTTCACAGAAGGGTTGTATGGCGACAATAAGATACAAGGAGGGGAGAGAAAAGAGTTGCTGAAGATCAGGGATGTTACTGAGGGTGCTGGGGTCTATCTTCGTAACAAACATGTACAGAAGACCGATCGCTATCGTAAGAGCAAAAGCGACGATCACGGTGAGAAACCCCCAGAGAAGCGCGGTGCTGAGTCCTTCTCGTCGGAGTTGCAACCGGGTAAGGATTTCTTTGAGGGAGAGGCGATTGACCAGGGTGTACCACAGCAGGGGAACAATCACCAGGCCAGCAAAGACGAAGAGGAACTGGGTGAACAGTAAGGAAAGCTCCATGGTGAGCTTCTGCGCTGGGGTGAGCGACGGACTGTACACCGGAGGGATCTGTGTTGGAAAAAAAACAGAGATCAAGGGATAGAGAATGAACAAGGAAACGGTACAGAGTACTCCGAGGAGTGCCACGAGATGTGTCAGTTTTTTCGCAGTAAAATCCATGGTGTGAGGAGAACAACCTGGAGTTCATAAATATTTTTACGTTATCCTTCTAGCTTCATTTGAAGTTTTGTTGTTGTTTTTTTTGAAAAAAGAAAAAAAAGGGGTGGTGCTAGTATCCCAGGAGAATTTTTACCAGTGGAAATTCCTCGGCAAGCATCTGGAGGAGTTTTTGGAGCAATGGCAGAAACGGAATCTGGGTGCTCTTGGGCATGGTTACTGCTAACGGATCGGACCAGGGGCCTTCGTTTCCATGGAAATCCTTGGCTTTCACTTTGATGTTGTATGTCCCTTTCGCTGACCAGGTATGGCTGGTGCTGATCGACTGACCGGACGTGTAGTAATTCCCGTTGTTATCATCCCATTGGTCGACGGTTCCGTCACCATCCCAGTCCCATCCGTACGCAACAGGTGAGGACTCCGGGTCGGTCGCACTGGTCGTATAGGTGTACGCGGTCCCAGGTTTCCCTGAGCTTGGACCAGCGGGTTTCACGGGTTTTGTCGGAGGCTGATTCGGGGTTATCACGACCGTTAACGGTGCTGAAAAACTCCCTTGTCTCCCGTAGATGTCCTCTGCTTTTACTTGGATAGTATACGTACCTGGTGTATTGAAAACGTGTGATACGAGTGATGGTTGGCCGGTGGTATAATAATTTCCGTTGTTATCATCCCATTGGTCGACGGTTCCATCTCCGTTCCAGTCCCACCCGTATTTCAGTTTATCTCCTGTTGGATCAAAGGCGGTCGTTGAATAGGAGTAGGAAAAACCAGTCAAGCCGGTCGTCGGTCCTGACGGCTGACTTGGTTTCCCTGGTGCCAGATTCATCACCATGGAAGGATCACCATAGAGGTTGAAGTTGTACATATTCGCCTCATCATTCCAGAGATTCCAGGGAATGTTGTTGTACACATATTGTTTCGCGCTATACAGCGCCTGTCCGCAGTCTTCGTTGTTATTTGCTATCCTATTGGTAAAATCATAGCAGACCGTCTCATGACCTCCATGAGAAGGCTGCGTCCACCCGATACTCCCCCAAGAGGTTCGGGTAGCTCCAATAAACGCGGATGCTCCACTGACCAGCAGCGAAGCACCCAGATTGACTCCTTCAGGGAGAGAAACAAAACAGCTGACCGCGAAGACAATCGGTGGCATAGCGTTGTTTAACAACCCGTTATCCGTGTGTTGAATCATAATCGGCCAGGTGATTTCCCCGGTCACAGTCGTTTCTGGGATGGTATCGCCATCGTCCCAATTCCATACTTTCTGATTCGCTGCGGTTGCTTGGCCATGGGCAGCCCAGTTGATGATCCCCCAGCCGGTGGAGCCGCCCCATTGCCCGACGATATTCGCATTGGAAAGAGCCATGGTGCAAGGATAGGTGCAAGGGCTTAATCCTTGCTGTTCATACATGGTGGTAATTGAAAACCCTGAGAGAATATTGTTTTTTAATTGCTCCATAAGATCTGCGCCATCCCATCGGGGGAATCCGTTGTTATCCTCGTTCGCATAACTATAGACTGCCCCAAGCAGCATCGCGTTTTTCTTCCACCCGGTGTACGCGGTTTGTTCAAATTGCTGGATTTTTAAGGTGATACTTGAGATGGCAGTTGAGCCGTCCGAAGGTATTCTGCCCACCCAGACCTCTGGTACGAAATCCACACTGTCCTGTCCTCGTTCGCCATAAAAGCCGTCCCCGTCGCTATCCCAGTTTCCAGTGAGATCCGCGTAGTAATAATCCGTGGGGATATCATGAATCCCATCAATCATATGATTCGTGGGGTCTGGATAGCACATCCTCATAGGTATAGAGCCATGACTCCCGACGATTAATACATATTTGATGCCCCATGAGGCGTAATTCGCTATCAAGAAATCTCTGATGCTTTTTGGAGTATCGGTCGCAGGATAGTTGGTTAGAATCCATGTTAAGGTGACAATATTGACACTGAACCCAGCGGTTGTTTTCCATGTTAAGAACCCGGTTAAGGAGGACACCAGTGAACTGGTGGTGATAATGACGTAATCATAGGTCTGTCGTTTTTGTTCTGGTGCTTGATACGAAGTGCTGATGGTCGCATAGTTATAGATAAGTTCAGCAGCAACGTCATCCATGGCAGTGTCTGAAAGGAGCACGTCTGATACTGTATTCGTAGGTATGTAATGAAGTCGTATCGTGATGTGGTCGTGAAGAAGGAGGGTCTGACTCTCAGGGTAATAGGTTATGGGTGAGAATCGAATCATGGCAAGGGAGTACTTCCGTAGGTGGCTTGGACCGAGATATTCGTAAAAATCAGCAGGATACTTTTCCGTGGATGACGACAAAGGAATATCCTGGTTTTTTTCTAAAATTCTTCCATCATCAGAGCCGACTAGTGGTCCGCTGTGTAAAGCATATCTTCCTGGGAGTTGTGTCGTTTTGTCTTCAAGAAGTTCTATGGTGTCCACGGTACATCCCGGTGGGAGTCCTACGAAAAATGTTTTTGCGGGAAGCATGGGATGACCAGGGGTAAGAACATTCCCATACCCGGAAATGGAGAGTTCTGAAAAACCAGAGGGAAGAGACGTGATGGTATATTCCCCCGCGGTGAAGGTCACATCAAGAAATCCGTTGTTCTGATTTTTCTTCTCTTCGGGGGTTGTTATGGTTGTGTCCGTGAGTGTTCCGCGTAGGGGAATTTGGAACACACCCAGGATCAACAGCGTGGATAAGAATATACAAAGTAGTATTTTTTTCATAATTCTTCCTCCATTTGTTACGCTATCACATATCATGTATATAAAATTATACCTAGCTCAGGATAAATAAGGAGAAGAAACTTAGTTTTTATTTGAAGCAGATGACACATGATGTTAAAAAAGAGAAAGAGATGTTGATGAGGGTTCCTTGTTTTGTTATTTTGTTTGGTTTTGCTGGAAGTGCGTTTTCTGTCGTCTATAGCTATTTTTAAATACGTTATGCTGTTTCACCGTGTATGCCTGGGCCTGTAGGGTAGCTTGGTCCATCCTTTTAGCTTTGGGAGCTAGAGACTCCGATTCAAATTCGGACAGGCCCATTTATCTCTCTAGGAGGGATTCGGGGAGACATCCCCTATTTTAGCAGGTGTCTCTTTTTTTACTAAACTGTCCTCCATCAGTATTCAATGACTGTCTAAGGGCTTGATGAAAAAGGTCCCGTCGTTTCTGTTTTGTTTAGCCCCGTATCGCTTCAGATAGATGAACGTAAAGATTCCACCCTGATGTCGCTATGTTTCGCAGAAGCAGATATATGGAAAAAAAGATGATTAATTATTTTTGTGTATCAAATCCGAGAGTTATTAGCATTCGATAGATGAACGTGCAGTTATGATACTAATAATCAAGTAAAGGAAGTTACATTTATTTTTTTTATTCAGTAATATCCAGTAGTGTATCCAAAAATGAATCTTTGTGTTATGATCCCTCGAAAACTAGAGTAGGGCACTGCATAGAAGATCTCATTCACTGTCCGAATATACCATATCACCAAATTTCCATTATCTGATTTACAATAAAAAAGTTCCCTCATATTATCAGAAAAAAAGAGATACACACTCATATTTTCGGATTTAGAGAAATTATGAATTTTTCCGCAATACAGATGTTTAACGGTAGAATTTAGAGAATTAGAAATAATATCTCTTTGTTGAGTATTAAAACCTTCATTTCCTTGAACAAGTAATGAATTACCGATATTAATAAATAAAATTATTATTGTGACCAACAATGCTTTTTTATAGATTTTATAATAAATATCAAACCTTTTTTCCCTCATATTATGATTATGATGTGTTTTCCTTATTTAAATTTTTACATGCTGAACTTTATGATTATATTAACCTTAAAAACACACAATAGAGTAGTTAATGGGGTTGGAGTCCCTCTGTCCCATTGGGGAGTCGCCCTGCCAGGTTCGATTGGTGAACCCCAACGCCCGGTTAGTTGGTGACTTACGGGGGTTTCGCCCCCGGATATGAAACACCAGGGAATCAACTCGTTATCATCGCTTTCATGGATAAAGTTAAGGCGTCAGAATATTCAAATAAAGACAGCCAAAAATGAATGTAGGCTTTACTAATCCACGAAATTTTAAAAGGTCCCCGGAATAGTCATACAAAGTCGAATCTATGCTATGTGTATATGAAACACCCAAATCGATATTGCCATGATTATAATAAATATAAAACTCAAATAATCTTAAGTTTTTTGATATGAAAATAAGAGTGCCACTCTCATTATAAGACAGGTTATGAATTGGTCCGAACATATATAGTCTGTATACCACAAACTCAACACCTTTATCACAAGTAACTACTGTCTTTTTCTCAACTAGACTATTTCCATTTACACAAGGTAAAATAACTATTCCGAAAAAGATCATTATTAGTCCAAAAGAAAATCCTTTCCTACAGATAATATTTTTCATTTTTATGACAACCTTGTAATATGTTAATTATTATCATATTTAGTTATATAAATGTTTAGCAGATTTTTGAGGAATTAACTTGTTACGATAACAAACGATTGTTAGTATCTGATGGATACTGGGGACTTGGAGTCACTATTAAACGGATTCATGTGGAAATTCCTTGGTAATCCACAAGAATTTTTCTATCCTCTAATGGAGATATAAGGGAGGCCGATGAGTCGAGCTTATGCTCTTGGTGAGTCATGTGAACGCCTTTTGGGAAATTACCGTAAGGAGAGAACAGGTAAGATAGAGAGCTACATTGACCACCATTACGAACAAGCCACTCCATCCTAAATTGACATCACGTTGCGTCCAAGAGTGTTCCACCCACCTCTGTTATCACAATAGGAAAAATACAAACCACTGGGTTTCATCTAATATAATAATCAACGTCCTCGAACTTTACCAATTGTGGGGGAACTTTCAAGCAGAATGTTCTCGCCACTCCTCTTCAATTTGCTTCAAGTTCATATCCAGCTCCCACTTCTTAGCACTGCATAGATGATTACGCAAATTAGAATCAGGAGGATAGCCGTATAACCGAGAATCTCTTGGAATGTAGTCATTCTCTCCGTCATCTCCTTTGGTCCATCTACCGCAATCACAAACCCAACCATGTTCATAAGTCATCACAGCTTCATGGGAACAAGTGATTATCCTGTTCAATCGCCCTTTGAATCCTTTGGGTTTTGGGGCAGAACATCGCCATTTTATGACGATTTCATCTTTCATGAGAATACACCCCGTGATTTTAGGAGGAGAGAACCGGGTACGACAAATCCCATTCGAAAAAGAGCCCGGTCCTTAATGCACTGACCCAGGTTAGAAGGAATCAATAATTTTTTTAAAAAAGATTCAGCATGAACAAAAAAAGAAGAAAAAGAGGGTTTTAGTGAGAGGACCTTAAAGTCGTTGTGGAGAGATTGAGGGCTTTTGTGCAAGTATCTCCCTTTTTCTCCCCTATTGGTTTTGATAGGGTCGGACAGGCCTATTTCACTTATTTCTTGAAAATTCATTCATATAACTGATGTTTGCATTCTGTTGAGATTGTTCCTGATTTTTTTTGCTGATCGTTAGCTATGATTGTTCGTTGTTAATGCCAATCATCTTCAAAATAGGAATAGCTCATTCGATTCCAATCATCAAGGTCAGGAGCCCGCCGTGATCCATCAGAATAATCAACGATCAGATAGGTCCATCCGTAGTTCATGCAACTACGGTACGAGTGAGCCAACCACCATCCCAGCTGCCAGGGGTAACGACTTAAACGGTTATGCCCGGGTATGAGGAAGAATCCTAAGGAATGACCTAGTTCATGCATGTAGCAGCTTCCATAGATGATATCTCTGTTCAGCCAGGGTTGTTTTTCCGCTTTGTTCTCCAGTTTGGAGCTTGCGATTTGAAACGCATTGGGTTGAAACGTATACCCTGCGATGCTGGCATCGTAGATTACCAATCCGTAATGAAACACGCCTCGTCGCCAGTTATTCGAATCGCCATGGAGGAAATAATCTCGATAGAATTTTTCTAGGTCATCTCGTCCTGGAGTTGCGATAAAGGGTAGGATGTCATGTCCCCCCATCGTGCCTCTATCCAGATGGAAGACAATGTTTTGTTTATTGAACGCAGTGGTTTCTAATTCTCCCGCGTTCTCAGGGTAATAGGTTTTTTCACCGTTCGGGCCTTCTCCCATGATATCCATTTCGACAAAAAGATCTTTCCGGAAGGGATCTGAGTACCATTGTGAAGTGAGGTATTCTTCGATGTTATTGATACTGTCATTATCAGGATCAAGGTTTTCATGATCATCCCACGTCAGTGGCTGATAGCCCCATCGATATTCCCAATAGGTTGGGATGGTGTCGTTATCAGGATCAAGAGCGGTGTCATCGACTGTTGGATCGGTGCCTAGCGTTTCGACCTCAACCCAGTATGGGATATGATCACCGTCATAATCCGTCTGGGTGATGTCAAACCAGAGTTCACAGTCGCGGTCGTTGTCATAAATTGTCCCATCATCACACCCGCTGAGTCGCCCGTATCCGCTCGTATCACCGACTGAATCATCACCGGTCCAATGCCCTGTTTTGATACTGTAGAGGAGGGTAACGTCGTAGGTCTCCCGATCAGCACTCAGGTCATAGGGCACATCTTCTGTTTCATCACTCCAGAGTTCAAGAGTAATCGTGACAAGTTCCACCTCATCAGGAACGTTCAGCGTGGCATTCCAGGATGGGTCAGTAACATACTTCATGTCGTTCCACACGGGACTGGTGAATGCTTCGTCGTTGATGAAGACGTTCACATAGAAATTTGGGATAGCGGTTCCTTTGTTTTTGGGGAAGGTTCGTAATTCGTCGATATCTAAGAAACGGATTTTTTTGATTTCCACGGTGACGGAAATATCCACTAAGGGGTCAAAATCCGTTCGAGTACTTGTTGGAGAACCCGAGGAGTTGGCAATCGTATTCGCTGATACAAGGAGAATTCCTATAATGAACAGAATATACAGTTTCTTCATACATATCCCTTTTATTATTTATTAATATAATCATCTCCTTTAAAAACATATGCTTGAAAACCGAGGAATCGAAAAACTGTTTGAAAAATGAAAAGGAAAAGAGACATCTAGTTGTGAAAAAACCTGATTCGTGTGACATCTGGGTTCTATACGAGGATACACTCCTTTGTTATAGGAGCGTGATTCGCTTCGGCTTCTGAATGTTTTTATTTTTTCTTTGGCTCAACTTTGATATCTTCGGTAATGTTCGCCAGTCGTTTGGCAAGCTCCATGTCATGGGCAATGTCTGTGGATGCATTGATCACTAGTTTCGCTCCATCAGGGGAGCCACCGCCATGCATGCAGCCGGGGACCCCACTGCCGATGGTGAGCCATTCGATGAGACGAGCGATCTTGGCGCGGGTCTCCCCAGAGCAGTTTGCTTGAAGGTATTTTTGTAAGAGTTTTCCATAGCGGGGGTCATTGAGGTCTTTACAGGAGGGGAGACAGCCGGTTTCTGCGATGCCTCCTGCGATTTCCTGTGCGATCCGTTTGGTTTCATACGGGAGGGTTGCCACATGGACTTTATTGACGTTGGAAAGTAACGTGTTCGGGATCCAAACGCCAGAAGGATGTTTGGACCCTAATACCCCTGCGGCTATTCCCATCCCAAAGGTGGTTTCGTTATTGATGGTCATCTGGGTCAGCTTGTCTCGGAACACTTTTTCTGAAAGGCCATTTGCTCGTGCCATGAGCGCTGCTGCTCCGACCATGACATCCCCTTGCCCTGCGACGCATCCGCCGATCGCGGCGCGATAGGGGGCGATGAAGTTCATCACGGCTTTCAGAGCGTAAGTGAATTCTCCACACATGAAGACCCGTTCGTTTGGCACGAAGACATCCTCGAATAGGAGATAGGACTGGGTGATTCCTCCGTTGTCAACAGGGGTGTCAAATCCTTCCTCGAGTTCCCTGGTATCACTCGGTCGTCGGGTTTCGATAATGGTCAGCTGTTCGCTATCCCGGGGGATGACAAAAGAAATCGCGTAGTCTTTATCTTCTTCCTTGTAACTTGTCCCTGGCATGATAAAAAGTTCATTTGCTGCTGCGACCCCGCAGATCATGACCTTTGCACCACGGACAATGATACCGTCGTCTCGTTTTTCTACGACCCGTAGGCTCAGGTCAGGGTCGCATTGCTGGGAGGGTGATTTTGTTCGATCACCCTTCGGGTCGGTCAGGGCACCAGACAAGGTGATATCCCGTTGTTGGGCATCCTGGAGCCAGGTTTTGAGTCTTGCGTGGTAGTTGGTTCCAAGCTCCTTGTCGATGTCAAAGCTGGTCGCCCACATCGCGTTGATCGCATTAAACCCTGCACAGCGGCCACCGGTGCAGGTGCCTGTCAGGTTGAACATCAGGCGTTTCATGCGGACGTTGGCAATCATGTCCTCAAGTCCTAAAATCAATGATAGATACCGGGAGATAAGCTGTCCCGTCAGATGGGATGTTGTTGTCAGAATCGGTTTATATTCTTCTTTTTGTGACGCATCAAAGATCTGCGCATGACCCGCGATAGTGCGTTTGGTCGCCGGATGCGTGGTGACATCTTTGATGAGTTCCCCGAATTTGTAGATGTTCGGTCGCATCGTTCGAAGGCTTTCTTTGTATTCTTTTGAGGTTTTCATACGTTATTTCTCCTTATGAATAAACTCCCACTCGCACCAGAGGTTCTCTGGGTGTGTGTCTGGTGGGCAGACCGTGCATTTCACAATGATATCTGGGTTAAATTCTTTTGCGAAGGCTTTGAGGAACCTGAAGCGGACTGGTTTGCATCCAAACTCTTTGAGGCCTTTGCTCTTCCGGGTGTGTTGTACCCGGCAGCGGACGGTTCGGATCACCGCGTGGTTTTTTGAAATACTGACTTCTTTGTCTTCCAAGTCAAGTGCCCAGGAGCTGTGCAGCAGCGCTTTCATCATCGAGGGAAGATCGGTGGTGGTGAGGTTGAGGAATTCCTTGAGTTTTCTTGCTTCGATTTTCCCCATGACTTCCCAGACGTTGGCATCGATGCTGGTGGCAACCTCGGTGCCGTAGCGCTCCTCAATCCCGAGGTAGTATAAGCCGTCGACTGCCCAGAGGTTCCGGAGTTGGAGAAAAATATAGTCGGGTAGTTTTTCTTTGGGAAGACGGGTGAGAAGTTCAAGGTCGTCCTTTCTGCTCATGATCATCCTTAATAGGAGGAGGAATCGAAGGGAAAGTTTTTCTTCCTGAAACAAGGGAAAGAGGCTTATCCGATTTTTTCTTTCAGGGCGCTGGTGAGTTTCGGGAGGACTTCGTAGAGGTCGCCGACGATTCCGTAGTCTGCAGATTTGAAGATGAGTGCTTCTGGGTCTTTGTTGATGGCGACGATGACGCCGGAGTCCCGCATCCCTGCGATATGTTGGATCTGACCGGAGATGCCACAGGCGACATAGAGTTTGGGTTTGACCTTATGGCCTGAGAGACCAATCCAGTGGTCCTCGGAGAGCCATTTGAGGTCTGCGGCGATGGGACGGGAGCATCCCACGGTTCGGCCTTTCAGGACGTCCGCAAGCTCGCTGACGAGTCTGATGTCTTCTTTCTTTTTGAAGCCTCGGCCGCAGGAGACAATGATAGCGGCGTCCTCGACGTTGACGCCTTCGGATTTCATCTCCTGGGTTTTCAGGATTTTCGAAGGAGACTGCTCTGCTGTAATCTTCTTTTTCACGATTTCGCCGTGTGGGTTCGCCTGTTTTGGGAGCGGGTCGAAGACTTTCGCAGGGATGGTGAGGATCTGGGGTGCGGTGGTGAATTCTTCGACAGCTATGGCGTTGCCGCTGTAGACGATCCGTTCGACCAGGAGGGTCTTGCCCTGGAGGTAGACGTTGGTGCAGTCCATGACGCAGCCGGTATTGAGTTTTGCAGCCAGACGTGCTGCGAGTTCTTTTCCGTTTTTATTCGAACCGATAAGCACGATGTCATTGCCATGGTCTTTCATGATACCCTGCAGGATGCTGGTGTATTCCTCTGCTTTGAACTGCGGCTGGGGTGTTTCTACAACGATGACGACGTCCGCCCCATGCTCGAGGTATTCTTTTGCGTATTCATCAGATCCGATGATGACAGCCAGTACTTTTTTCTGTAGCTCTTTGCCAAGCTGCTCTGCTTTGTTGAGTAATTCCAACACGAGTTTTTTTTCATCTGAGTAGACTAGGACCATACGGCTCACCTCAGCACTCCAACCTTCCCCAGTTCATCAACGAGTTTGGTGACCGAGGCATCCAGGTCGTCTTGGTAGATGATGTTTTTCCGTTGCATCGGGATTCCTTTGACATCTTTTGTTTTCACTTTTGGGGTTAATGTTTCTTGGGAAACATCGGCTGCTGACCAGTCATGGATGGGTTTGCTGGAGGAGGCTAGGATCGCCATCAGGCTGGGGAGGCGTGGCTGGTTGCTTTCCTTGGTGACGGTGAGCAGGACGGGGAAGGGAGATTCCATGGTGACGGATTTATCACCCAGGTTCCGCTCCGCGGTAACCTTCCCAGGCTCTGCAGTGATGGTCTGCGCGTAGGTGATCTGGGGGATGTCCAGCAACCCAGCGACCCGTGGCCCGGTTTGCCCGGAGAACAAATCAATGGATGCCTCTCCGCAGAGGATGATGTCGTACGACCCGATTTTTTTGATGGCGCCAGCGAGGAGATGGGTGATGATATGATAGTCCGCCTGGTCTGGTGGCACGATCAGCACACCTTCGTCCGCCCCCATGGCTAGCAGCTCTTTCATCCGTTCTTTCGCATCAGGGGCTCCGACGGTGACCACCGTGATTTTTCCTCCGTGTTTCTCTTTTATTTTAATGGCTTCTTCTAAGGCGTTTTTGTCCATGTCGCTTATTTTCTGAGGTACACCAACGAGAATCGGTTTTTTCGTCGCGGCATCCACCTTTATTTCTGCGACATCAACGACTTGTTTAGCACAAACGATAATATTCATTACAACACTCCTTTCTTTTGTTTTTCAAGCTCTCGTAAATCCTTTCGTTTTATCTTCCCGCTCTGGGTCTTGGGCAGTTCGGTGACAAACTCGATCTCCCGAGGGTATTTATAGGGAGCAGCAACCTTCTTCGTGTGCTCCTGGATGTCTTTGACCATCGCCTCGGATGCCTTGGTGCGATCACGGAGCACCACGTAGGATTTGATGATGGTCCCGCGCATCGAATCCGGGCTGGCGACGACCGCACACTCCAGGACGTCCGGGTGGGAGATGACCGCGGATTCCACCTCAAAAGGTGAGATGCGGTAGCCGCTTGCTTTGATGAGGTCATCGTTGCGTCCGCTGAACCAGTAGTACCCCTCCTCGTCCTGATACAGGACATCGCCGCTGAGGAACCAGTCTCCCTGGAAGCTTTCCTTGGTCTTGTCTGGTTTGTTCCAGTATTCCCGGAACAATCCTGGGTCTGTTTTTTTGACCGCAAGGGTCCCTGATTCCCCCTGAGGGACCGGCTTACCATTGTCATCTAATAATGTGCAGATATGACCGGGTTGGGGTCTGCCACAGGAGCCTAGTTTCATTTTCATGTCACGCATGTTGGAGACATAAACCATGATCTCGGTCATCCCGATGCCGTCATAGGAGTCGATGCCGAACCGTCGTTTCCATTCCTTGATGACCCCTGGGTTGAGGGGTTCACCGGCGGAGATGCAATGACGCAGGCTGGCAAGATCATAGGTGGTTTCCGCGTCTTTGACGGTGAGGAACATCCGGTACGCGGTCGGGACGGAGGCAAGGTTGGTGACTTGGTATTTCTCCAGAAGTTTGAACCAACTCACCGGGTCGAACTTCCCGTCGTACACCAACGTAGAAATCCCCCAGCGCCAGGTGTACAGAAACCCGTTTCCGAGAGGGTAGATCCAGTTGAGGTCCCCGGTGTGTGCCACGAGGTCGGTTTCTTTTGCATCCTGCCAGAACAGCACGCTGGGGTCGTTGCCAGGGACCCAGTGATGCAGATGCACCGCACCTTTTGGGTTGCCTGTGGTTCCCGAGGTGTAGCAGAAAAACGCGATGTCCGTGCTTTTTGTCGGTTCAACCTCAAGGTTCCGGGAGGCGTCCTTCATGAGCGTGTCAAAGGAAAGCTCACCGGGTTGTGTGTCGCCAACGACGATGATATGCTGGAGGCTTGGACAGTTGTGTTTGATGGCATGGACTTCTTTGGCGAACTTCGGGGTGGTGATGACTGCTTTTGCGCTGGAGTCATTGATCCGGTATTCTATCTCATGCTCCCGGAACATGACACTGGAGGGGATGGGGACGGCTCCGATCTTCACGCCACCCAGGAACGCTATCTGGAATGCAGGGATGTTCGGAAGCCGGATTAAGAACCGGTCGCCTTTTGTAAAACCGAGTTTTTTCAGGACGTTGCCGAACTTGTCCGAAAGGACCTTAAGGTCGCCGAAGGTGTACCGCGCGGTGTCCCCCGCAGCGTTCTCCCAATACAGGGCGACCTTGTTTCTGTTTTTTGATGCCGCGTGTTTATCGACAACATCGACACCGATGTTGTATTTTTTCGGGATGTCCCATTTCCATGCCTTATATGTTTTTTCGTACTCAAACTCCCCCATTGTTCTTTCACCTCGTTTCAGCAAAGACGCAAGAAGAATGTTACGCGAGCAGGTTAGCGGAAATCACCATTCGTTGTACTTCAGAGGTGCCTTCGTAGATCTCGGTGATCTTCGCGTCTCTGAATAATCGTTCAACGGTGTACTCTTTGGTGTAGCCGTACCCCCCGTGGATCTGTACTGCTTTGATGACCGCGTCCATCGCGGTCTCCGATGCGAAGAGTTTCGCCATCGCCGCTTCTTTGGAGAACCGCTCGCCTTTGTCTTTGACATAGGCTGCATTATAGACCAGGTATCGTGCTGCTTCAATGCGGGTGGCCATGTCCGCAATCATCCATTGGATCGCCTGGAACTTCGCGATGGGTTTGCCGAACTGCTCCCGCTGTTTGGAGTACATGATACTCTCATCCAGAGCAGCCTGAGCGATGCCGATCGCCTGGGAGGCAATCCCAATACGTCCGCCATCAAGGGTGCTGAGCGCGATCTTAAACCCGTCACCTTCTTTCCCCAGCAGATTCTCCTTAGGGACCTCCATGTTCTCGAAGATCAGCTCGGAGGTCTGCGAGGCGCAGATCCCAAGCTTATCAAAGATGCTGCCGACCTTAAAACCCTTATAGGAGCTTTCCACGATAAACGCGCTGATGCCTTTCACTCCCGCGTTCTTATCCGTCACCGCGAACACAATGATGATACCAGCTTTCGGGCCACTGGTGATAAACGTCTTATCTCCATTGATGATATAATGATTCCCTTTCAACACCGCCTGGGTCTTCATTGCCCCTAGGTCAGAACCGGCGTTCGGCTCCGTGCCAGCGAACGCACCGATTTTCTCTCCTTTCGCTAGGATAGGGAGGTATTTCTTTTTTTGTTCCTCGGTGCCGTATTTCATGATCGGCCAGGCAGCCAGCGAGTTATGAACTGAGGTGATCACCCCGGTTGACGCGCATTTTCGTGAGATTTCCTCAACGACGGTGACGTAACTGATGGTGTCCAAGCCCGCGCCACCATATTGTTGCGGGATGATGACGCCAAGTAAGCCAAGGTGAGCCATTTTTTCAAGGATCTTTGTTGGGTACTCTCCTTTTTTATCAAGTTCAGCAGCAACCGGTGCAATCTCTTTTTCAGCAAATTCTCGGACCATGTTCCGAATCATTTTCTGTTGTTCATTGAGTTCTAGTTTCATGGAGGTGGGAATCAAATCATGTCACATAAAGGTTTCTGTTATTTTCCTGGAAACTATCCCTGGAGAAACATTGTTTTTGTAAAAGAAAGAAATATAATACTGGTAGAGGTTTAAGAACCTCGACATGGTCCTCAAAAAAGGTTTGATTCACGTCTATACCGGGAATGGAAAAGGCAAAACCACGGCAGCGATTGGTCTGGGTGTACGAGCAACAGGGGTGGGTCTGAAGGTTCTGATGATTCAGTTTATGAAAGGACGACGGTACAGCGAGCTAGCTGCCCTTGAGCAGATAAAGAACTTTACGGTGGTGCAGTTCGGTCGTGACGAGTTCGTCTCAAAAGAACACCCTGCGCAGGTGGACATCGACCTGGCTCAGAAGGGACTGGCGTACGCCCAGGAGATCATCCAGAAACACGCGTATGACGTGGTGATCCTTGATGAGATCAACGTTGCGGTTGATTATCGTCTCATTGAGCTAGCTGAAGTGCTGCACCTCATCAAAGACAAACCCGCTGGGATGGAGCTGGTGCTCACCGGTCGGTACGCGTCCCCCGAGCTTATCAAGCAGGCGGATGTGGTCAGTGAGATCCTGGAAATCAAACATCCATATCAACAAGGAATACTCAGTAGAAAAGGGATTGATTGGTAAGACTATGGGAGCAAGGAAGATGACAAAAAAAGACACCGTTGAACAAATCCGTCAGAAACACCAGGAATGGGAACAACAGGTCTACAACAAAGCGATCAAGGAAACCCCAGAGCGGAAAACGAAATTCAAGAACCTCTCCGAGATTGATATTCAACACCTGTATACCCCGGAGGATATCTCGAACCTCGAGTATCTGGATGCTATCGGGTTTCCTGGGGACTACCCGTTCCTGCGAGGCGTACACCCGAACCTCTATCGAGGACGACTCTGGACGATGCGACAATTCGCCGGGTTCGGCAGCGCGGAGGAGACCAACAAACGGTATCAGTACCTGTTGGACCACGGGGAGACCGGGTTAAGCGTCGCGTTCGACTACCCCACCTTATACGGTTACGACACAGACCATCCGCTCGCGCGAGGTGAATTTGGGAAATGCGGGGTGGCGATCTCCTCGCTTGTGGACATGGAGCTGCTGTTCCATGAAATCCCGTTAGAGAAAATCACGACGTCCATGACGATCAATGGCCCAGCAGCGATCATCTGGGCGATGTACATCGCCAATGCGGAGAACCAGGGGATACCAAAGAAACAGATCGGCGGGACGATCCAAAACGACATCCTCAAAGAGTACATCGCGCAGAAATCCTATATCTTCCCCCCCGAACCCTCCATGCGACTGATCGTAGATACGTTCGAATACGGGTTTACACAGGTGCCGAAATGGAACACGATCAGCATCAGCGGCTACCATATCCGAGAAGCAGGATCCACAGCGATCCAGGAGCTTGCCTTCACCCTTGGGGACGGCTTGGAGTACGTCAAAGCTGCGATGCAACGCGGCCTGGACATCGACGCGTTCGCACCCCGACTGAGTTTCTTCTTCAACGCACACAACGATTTCTTTGAGGAAATCGCCAAATACCGGGCCGCCCGGAGGATCTGGGCAAAAGAGATGAAGACGCTGGGGGCGAAAAAACCCAGGTCCCTCTGGATGCGGTTTCATACCCAGACCGCTGGCTGCTCCCTCACCGCCCAACAACCAGAGATCAACATCGTCCGGGTGACGCTACAGGCACTCGCCGCGGTGCTCGGAGGGACACAATCATTACACACAAACTCCATGGATGAAGCACTCGCCCTGCCCTCTGAAAAAGCAGTACGGATCGCGCTGCGAACCCAGCAGATCATCGCTGAGGAAAGCGGGGTGACCAACACCGTCGATCCGCTCGGCGGAGCCTATTACGTGGAATGGTTAACAGAAAAAATGGAGGAGGAAACCTACAAGTACTTCGACCGGGTCGCTGCACTTGGCGGGGTGATCCCCGCGATCGAAAAAGGATTCTTCCAACGGGAGATCGCAGAAAGCGCGTACCGGTACCAAAAAGAGATCGACGAAAAACAACGCGTCATCGTCGGGGTGAACCGCTTCCAACTCGACGAGGAACCCTCCATCCCGATACTCAAGATGGACGAGAACGGAGAGGAACGACAGATCCGACGCCTCCAGAACCTCCGCAAGGACCGAGACAACACCAAGGTCCAACAACATCTCCAGAAGCTCCGCAAGGCAGCTGAGGGAGACGACAACCTCATGCCCTTCATCCTAGACTGCGTCCATCGCTATGCAACCTTAGGAGAAACCTGTCAGGTCCTCCGAGACGTCTTTGGGGAGTATAAAGAACAAGCGATATACTGAGGAGAAAAATGATATGGTAAAAAAAATTCGGGTGTTAGTAGCCAAACCTGGTCTCGATGGCCATGACCGGGGAGCAAAAATCGTTGCACGCGCACTCCGCGATGCGGGCATGGAGGTGGTGTACACCGGGCTGCATCAGACAGCAGCCCAGATCGTGAACACCGCGATGCAAGAAGACGTCGACGTGGTCGGCTTAAGCCTCCTATCCGGTGCCCACATGACCCTGTTTGTGGATGTAGCAGAACTACTTCAGGAAAAACAAATGCAGGATGTGCTCATCATCGGGGGTGGCATCATCCCCCAAGAAGACGTCCCCCGGTTAAAAAAAGCAGGGATCTCCGAGGTCTTCGGCCCAGGCACCCCTGTCGAAGACATCGTCACCTACATCAAAAAGAACGTGAAACGATGACCAACCTTGCCCAAAAAATCATCTCCGGTGATCACCGGTCGATCGCCCGGCTCATCACCCAAGTCGAAAATGATGACCCTGACGCGGTAGAAACCATGAGGCAGATCCATCGCCACACCGGAAAGGCCACCGTCATCGGGGTGACCGGGGTGATGGGCAGTGGGAAAAGCTCCCTCATCTTCGAACTCGCAGTCGCCTACCGAGCGGAAGGAAAAAAAATCGGCATCATCGCCATCGACCCGACCAGCCCGTTCTCAGGAGGCGCCTTACTTGGGGACCGTATCCGAATGACCGAGCTATCCACCGATGAAGGGGTTTTCATCCGCAGCATGGGCACCCGCGGCATGATGGGGGGACTGACCAGTGCGTTATATGACGTCGTCGAAATCCTTGACGCCGCCGGGATGGATATCATCCTCATAGAAACCGTCGGAGTAGGACAAGACGAAGTCGACATCGTCAAAATAGCGGACACCACCCTAGTCGTCCTCGTCCCCGGGCTGGGTGACTCCGTGCAGACCATCAAAGCAGGCCTTATGGAGATCGCAGACATCTTCGTGGTGAACAAAGCAGACAAACCAGGGGTAGAACAGACAATCGCGGAACTTGAATCCATGCTTGACCTGCAGAGCGGCCTTGACCGTCGCATTCCGATTGTTGCGACCTCTGCAAAAGAAAAGAAAGGCATCCCACTGCTGACTGATAAAATCACCGAGCATCAAGCATACCTGAAGAACAGCAAGACGTTTGAGCAGCGAAGACGACAGCGCTACGAAGCCGAGCTGATCGAAATCATTCGGAAACGGCTCATGGAGTTCATCTTCGATGAGAAGAAACTGAAGTCCACCGTTGACTGCTGTATCGAGCAGATCTCAAGAAAAGAGCTGGACCCGTATACAGCAGCAGATCAAATCCTTGGGAAGATCCTGAAGTAAATTGTGTGAACGTCCTGTTCGTTATTTATCTAGAAACATGTTTTAACTGTAGGTTGTACTTTTCAGCTCCAAATTGATATTCGTAATGAACGGGATGATCTGCTGAATGTTACCGGTGAGTTTTATGATATTTCCCGCATCTGGTGCATAGAAACAGGAAGCCATCCCATCTAAGATGGTGATATTATACGCAGTAAAGGTTCCTGCAGGGACCGTGACTGGTTCGGTGTTCAGACAGTAAAAGGCTCCTTCGATCATTGGTATCTGAATAGGAGTTGGTATCCCAATTGTGGCAAAGGCTTCTTGGATGTTAACGATTGGGAGGAGTGCAGCAATCTCTTCAGATAATATTGGATAGAAAGTATTAATGAGAAGGATGATGGAAAACCAGGGGGATCGCACCTCACCGTTCAGCGAGAGATTTGTCGAAGTGAAATTCCAGAACATGGATTCGTTCAACGGGAACATCAGCGGAGTAACCGCAGTGCTGAAATCTGAGACGAAGTTCGATACCGCTAGTTTCACCGGAAGAGTCGGTAACCAGGGGAGAGGTAAATAGGGTTGTTGGTTGATTTTCACCCAGAATCGTCCGGTAAAGGCACCGTTCAGTGTTTTGATACCCAGCGTAGATTTTTCAAAGACCATGTCACCGGAGAGCTGCAGATTTGAAAAGGTGATGGTCACGTTAACGGGGCCGTCCCCGAAGTTCATGTCGGTCTGTGCACTGCCGCTGATTGTCGTCTCAAAATCCAGGGTGTAGGTTGTTTCATTCAGGGTGCTGACCTGGAGAGGCAACTCATCCATGATAAGATGTGCATCGATGATTCCAGCGGTCGAGTTGAAATAAACATTGACATCGTCGATTTGATAAATCCATTGGTCACCAATTTCCCAGATCGGGACATCCTCTTGAGATGTTGTGGTCAACGGTTGTTGACTTCCCCGGTCTTGGGCTTTTTTTGCAGCAGGAGCAGCCAAGGGAAAAACACTGATCAGTAGCATGAGACAAACAAAAATCCCTATTCCTTTCTTCTTCATCATTTTCACTCCTTTTTTCAAGGTCAATATAATAGGACGATCTCTTATAAATATATCTTTTAGGAAATATCCGTGGTTTGGTCTTTATTTTCCTTGAAACACGGGTTTTTTCTTCTCAAGGAAAGCAAGCATTCCTTCTTTTTGGTCTTCTGTCGAGAAGCTGCTGGAGAAATAGGAGATCTCTAGGGAACAGGCTGAAGCAAGGTCCATGTTCATCCCTGTGTTGACCAATTCTTTGATAAAGCGTGTTTGGACTGTTGATTTGGCGAGGATCTTCTGGGCGATCGCCTCAGTTTCTTGTATGAGTTTTTCTGGTTCGACGACCTTGTTGACCAATCCGATGCGCAGTGCTTCTGCCGCGTCGATCGTATCTCCGGTGAGCAGCAGCTCCTTTGCTTTTAGGGTGCCGATGAGCCGGGGGAGCCGTTGGGTGCCTCCGAATCCGGGGTGGATGCCAAGGTTGATCTCCGGTTGTCCTATCTTTGCTGTACTGGAGGCGATGATAAGGTCGCAGGCCATCATGATTTCGCAGCCGCCGCCAAGCGCGTAGCCGTTGACTGCTGCGATGTATGGCAGGCGAGAATGTTCGATGCTGTGGAGGAGTCGATGCCCACGGGTTGCAAACTCCTTTGCTTCCAAGGGATTCATGGTCTTCATTTGTTTGATGTCCGCGCCAGCGATGAAGGCTTTGTCTTTGCCGGTGAGGACTGCGACATGAATCGAAGGATCCTGTTCCAGCTCTGCAACCGCGCTGGTCAGTTCCTGTATGGTATCGACATCGAGGGCGTTGAGCACCGCAGGTCGGTTCATCGTGATATGTCCAATCCCGTTGTTTTTCTCAAGGATGATGTTGTGGTAGGTCATGGGTCTCACCGTGGTGGGTAATCGTAAAATCCTTTGCCGGTTTTCCTGCCGAGGTATCCTGCTTGCACCATTTTTTTCAGCAGAGGGCAGGGGCGGTATTTAGAGTCGTTGAACCCTTCGTACAGGACGGTGAGGATGTTCAGACCCACGTCCAGCCCGATGAGGTCCGCAAGCTCCAACGGTCCCATGGGATGGTTCATCCCAAGTTTCATGACGCTATCAATGGATTGCACCGTACCGGTTCCATCTTGGAGGCAGAAGATGGCTTCGTTGATCATGGCGAATAACACGCGGTTGGAGATGAACCCGGGTCCGTCGTTGACCTCGATGGGGGTTTTCTCCATTTTCTCCGCAAGATGTTTCACCACCGTGGTGGTTTCGTCAGATGTTCGTAAGCCACGAATGACTTCCACGAGTTTCATCAAAGGAACTGGGTTCATGAAATGCATGCCGATGAACTGGCTTGGTCGCGTGGTGGAGCTGGCAAGATCCGTGATCGGGATCGTGGAGGTGTTGGACGCAAACAGGGTTTCTTTTTTGCAGATGCCATCCAGCTTCTGGAAGAGCTCTTTTTTCAGGCTGACCTGTTCGACGATGGCTTCGATGACCAGATCCACATCCTTCATATCCTCCAGACGTGTCGTTCCCTGGATCCGCCCCATAATGTGTTGTTTGTCCTCTGGCGTCATCTTGCCTTTCTCAACACTTTTACTAACGAATTTTTCCACAGAACCAAGCCCTTTTTTAACATAGTCTTCCTTGATGTCATGAAGGACGACGTCATAGCCTGCTTTGGCGCTGACCAGGGCGATGCCATGGCCCATCGTGCCAGCCCCGATAACCCCGATTTTCTTGATGCTCATTCCTCCGTCCCCCTACCGCTCCACGATCATGGAGACCGCATGACCACCGCCCAGGCAGATGGTCGCAAGACCCCGGTGTTTCTTGTACTGTTTCATCGCATGAAGCAACGTGACCAGAATCCGTGACCCGCTGCAGCCGATCGGATGACCTAGCGCGATCGCACCCCCATGGACGTTGAACTTGTCCTTGGGGATGCCGATTTCTTTGATGAGTGCGGCAGAGGCAGAGGAGAACGCCTCGTTATGCTCCACCAGGTCAATGTCATCGATAGACAGCTGCATTTTTTTCAGAAGCTTCGTGACACCTGGGATGGGTGCTTCCATGACATACTCGGGTTTCACCCCGGTGGTGTCGTATCCTTTGATGGTTCCTAGGATCTCCAGGTTGTGCTTCTGTGCTTGTTCTTTGCTCATGACCACGACGGCAGACGCACCATCCGTGATCTGCGAGGCGTTCCCCGCGGTGATGACCCCGCCGTCTTTGAAGAAGGGTTTTAACGCACCAAGGCTTTCCATCGTAGTGTTCTTTCTGATGCCTTCATCTGCTGCGAAGACCACAGGGTCTCCCTTTTTTTGCGGGATTTCGACGGGAACGATTTCGTCTTTGAATCCTCCGGTTTCCGTTGCCTTGGCTGCTTTCTGATGACTAGCCAGAGCGATCTCATCACAGTCTTTTCGGGTAATGTGGTATTTCTCTGCGACGATCTCCCCAGTCATCCCCATATGGAAGTTGTTATAAACGTCCCAGAGGCCGTCATGGACCATGGAGTCAATGAGCTTGCCGTCGAACAGCCGGTAGCCGAAGCGTGCCTTATCCAGCAGGTACGGGCAGTTCGTCATGCTTTCCATGCCCCCAGCGATGATGCAGTCCGCTTCTCCTAGTTTGATCGCCTGGGCGGCCAGAACCACGGCTTTCAGCGACGAGCCGCAGACCTTGTCGATATGTAAACAGCCCACCTCGTACGGGATCGCTGCGTGGATCGCTGCTTGTCTGGCGACATTCTGCCCCAGTCCAGCGGAGACCACATTGCCCATGATGACTTCATCGATGTCCTGGGGTGGTATCCCGGTTCGTTTCACGACTTCTTTTATGACGATGCCGCCGAGTTGCGGGGCGGAGAAGCCTTTGAGGGCTCCATCAAATTTACCTTGTGCTGTCCTGACAGCGTTTACAATGACTGCTTCCTTCATATTCTTCAAATGCCTCCACCAATTTTCTTTCGGAGGAAGCAATCTGATGGTCATTTAAAACATTTTCCAAACGTTTCACGACCGCAGAAAAAATCGTGGGGAAACGAATGGAAAAAAATAGAAGGAAGGGATAAAAAAAATTAGGGGGATAATATGAAGAACGTTATACGTCCCTTCCTCCTCTCCTTGTGAATTCTTTCTCTTAAACATCTCCTATATGTGTCTATATCTGATATCCTGCTTCATGTATACAATTGTCATTTAAAAAGTTTTCTAAATTTTTAATAACCATGTTTTCTCAGAGAACCATCTTTTCTGGACGAAAAAAGAAGATTAGGGGACCATCTCTGTTATTTTTTTTGCGAGCCGTAGTTTTTTCCGTTTCGCAGTATGAACGGAAATCAGGACCTTTGAGTCAATCAAATCAGCGATCACCCGATACTTAGTCATATGGCTCAGATCGTTAACCAACCCGAACTCCTCACACAGCGCGTCAGTCACCCGGATCGCACTCTCAATACTTTTACAGGTCTCATCCTGATGCGAAAGAAACACAAGGGTCACCATGCTAGCATACGTCGAAGGTTTCATAGACTCGTCCCTCCCTTATTACTAGAATGTCTCAGAGGATAAACAATTTATACCAATTCTATCAGAGGGCCTCAAGGAGAGAAATAAGAGGAAGATTTTATAATTATCGGTAAAACAAACATGCTTTCTCTATTGCTCTGGTGAAGCGAGACAGAGTCGGAGGGTTCAAATTTCAATGAAATCTTCTTCTGGAGTATTGTGTGAAGAGACCAGTGGCCATTCCTTATGATATTCCTATAATAATTGTTGATTTTGATTGTTCGTGTCTTTTCCAAAGAAAACCTATCAATGTCTGAATTACCAGAGTATTACCAGATATTACGAGTCTTAAGGGTTTTTCTGTTATTGGTCATGAATGGTGACGGTGTTGGATGTCTTTGTCAGACCATCAGAATAGGAGTTGCTCGGGGTGATCGCGCAGTTCCATTGCTCAGTGGGGTTGGTCTCTTCATCGACCATGGTAGCACTGCTGCTTTGACCGTATCGTTCCTGTTGATAGTTTTGGGTGATTTGTTGCGGTGACAAGACAAAGGGATAGATTTTTACCTCATCGACATTACCGGCAAGGTAGCTTCCTGATCCATTGTACGCTCCGATGCAGAGGATTTTCCCAGGGCTTGCTTGGATGTTCCCGGTGGTCTCATTGGTGTTGGTTGCAACAAGGGTTCCGTTGAGGTATAATTTGACCCCGACACCGGATTTGTAGGTGAGAACCACATGGTACCAGCAGCCGGGGACAAGGGGGGTGTTGTACACGACTTCTTTGTAGACATTTGACCCGATCACGACTGCGGCGTAGAGTCTGTTTGCTGGCAGGGAACCAGAAATACCAATCTCATAGCTGCGTGTTGCTTCGGAAGAGGAAGACATTTTTGAAATGATGCGGCTTCCGGTTTGATTATCGGAAAGAGCAATCCAGTGCTCGATGGTGAGTGCGTCCCATGTTCCACCGCCGTCCAACGAGCTGCTGTGAGGAATTGAAATATAGTCAAAACTATCCAGTCCACTGAAACTGTACGCTCCCCCAACCATGCCGTTGGTGATCCAGGTTGCTCCGGTGATGGTTCCCTGGTTGTTGAACCCGGAGTAGTCTTTTACGGTGGTGGTGTTTCTTGTGTTGAAGGGAAGGAGTAATCGAGTGATTGATTGGCTGTTCTTTGTCCATTGGAAGGTGTTGTACACCTCGAATCCATTGGGGTCTATGGTGGATTGGTTCGTACAAGTAAGTTGTTTAGTGGTTGGATTGAAGACGAGCAAGGGGGTCCCTTGGCTTGGTGCACCGATGATGGTTTGGAACGCAAAGGTGTTGTTCATCCAATGCCCCTGGTCATCATGGACTTCGACACGCCACCAATACCGTTTGTAATTCGAGTTCATCATCGCAGTATTGCTACAGGAATAGGTTCCCGTTGGAACAGAGGTATGCGAGCCGATAGTTGTCCAATTTCCACTGGCATTGGTCTTCCAGGTGATGTGCATGGGGTAGCCAAGATTGTGAACGACCGTGATATGTAACGTCGGGGCCAACGGGATATTCATAGCTTCATTCTGAGGATCGGGATTTGAGATGGTGACTGCAGCGGGAGGAATGGGTTCTTCTGGATAGAGTTTGTAAAAACTCAAAGGATGGTGTTGGTTGTGATAACTTGTTCGAATCCAGCTGTCATTCCGGACGGTTGTTGAAATGGTAAATTCATCCTGTCTGCCATTAAGTCCACCGTAAAGGAGGAAGTTCGCGGTAGTAGTCATACTCCCAATCCCTGCGATATTGGAATATCCGCCACCGTTGTTCGGAATCCCATCAAGATACAGTTCCATACGGTTAGTATTGCGGTTAATGACCATGGTAAGGTAATGCCAGGTCCCATCAGACCAGGGCGTACTCCAGTAGCGATACGTGGTCTGGGTACCGTCCCCGACTTTCAGGTAATTGGTCCCACCCCAGCCGTTATAGAGATATTGGATAAACCCTGCGTTCGACCCCCATTTCCGGATCATCGCAACGGAGTCCACATGGACGATTTTTGTCCATAAGCTGATCGTCCAGGAGTTCATCCCCGGGTTGAGGACCGATGGGTTTCCGAAATCATATCGATCGGTTAAGCTGTTGAAATAGCGACAACCACCGATCATGCCATTGAAATCGGTCGTGGTCCCATAATTTACTCCATGCAGTCCATTTGAGGTCGAATCAAGGATGTTCCCTGTTTCCTCCATGTGATGGACCATGAGGTACTCAGCGTTCCAGGTGCCCTGTGGGTTTTGTTGATTGCCACTGACGCTGTTCCCATAATAGAGATAGAGGTCGGTATCTGTTTGAGAGGCTAGCACCGGGATGTTGATCCAGGCGATGAGACGCCCGGTTGCACTCTGATAGGTTTCTATTTCATGGTTGAGTTTCATGCCTGAGGCATCAGTAAAGAGAATATCATCTCCATCCGCTTGTGCCTGGGCTGCGAGGTTTGCATCCGCTGGCAGAGAAATCAGGACAGGAAAGTTCAGAAGATTCGTGCTAATCTGCGTGTGATTGATGGTGATTAACTTTCTATGAGCCCAGTTCAGGTTGTACCACGGTGCGGTGGAGGGGGAAAATGTGGTGAAACTGAAGGTTTCATTGGTCCAATATTGTTGGTCATAGCATTGGACCCGCCAATAATATCGTGTGTTGTAAGCAGTCATCATTGTTGGTTGTTGTATGTAGGTGCCATTATGGACGCTTACATTACTTCCGATTATGGTCCAGTCTCCGGAAGCGTTGGTAAGGAACTGAATTATCATCGGTTGTCCATTGCGTTGTTCTGCGTGGATGGAGAGTCGGGGATTGGGTTCGATATCTCTGGCTTGGTCAATAGGTATGATATTTGAGAGTGTAGTTGTCCCGATGGTTTTAAACTGGAATGTCTTAACGGTGGTGTCTCCTGTTGCATCGATAATGGTGATTCTCCACCAGTATTTCTTGTTCGGGGCGGTCATCCCCGTGGTGGCTGCCGTGTAGGTTCCTTCGTGAACATTAGCGTAGGTTCGAATAGCCCTCCAACTCCCTGATGTATTGGTTTCAAAGGCGATCGTCATCAGATCATGTTGGTAATCATAGATATAGACCGAAAGTTCGGGATTGTTGGGGACATTTGTTTCTTCATGAGGCGGGTATTCATTTAGTGCAAGTGGCTCCAATGGACCGTAGGCGACATAATAGGGGGCTCTCCCGCGGTGTTGGCTGTAGAATTGATATTGTGACAAAGCTTGTGGATTTGGAGCAGGTCCTAAGGTATCATAGACATAGAGGCTTGAAATTCTGTTAAAAACCAATTCGAGTAGTCCATCGTTATCGACGTCTTGTGCGACGATCATGGACATCCCATAATTGCTTGGATTACTCAGGCTGATATTGCCTAACAATTGATAGTTATGATTGAAGATTGAGATATTGTTTCTCGTGCAGCAGATAATTTCTACAAACCCATCGCCATCGATATCAGCGATTGCGGGTGGTTCGTAGCATTCGTACGGGAGCCATGCATCCTCTTGCCAGAGGTATAAATCCCAGACAATGGGTTTTGACCAATCGCGACACGCGATAATTTCGAGGTTGCCATCTCCGTCAATATCATAAATTGGTGCCTGTGAATGGGTTCTGACACCAGGAATTCGAAGAGACTGATGGATAATTTCTCCATTTGTGCTGTTATAGACACTGAACCCACCACCGCTTTGACTGCAGAGGACGACATCGAGTTTCCCATCCTTGTCAACATCCGCAAGTGTCGGACATTGGCTGCTGGCGAGAAGCTCTGGATGACTCCATCGATAGGTTAAATTCGAAGCCCAGAATGCGATACACCCACGGCCACCGGAGGGATATTCTGGGTAGTAATTACTCCGATCACCTTGGTACAGTTCAAATACACCATCATAATCGGTATCACCTAGGGTTAGACCACCGAAACAGGGATAGTACGTCCAGGTTTTAGCAAAGATGTGTCCATCGTGGGTTAATGCGGTTACCGACCCTATGGTGCAAACATAGACTTCCGGGTATCCATCAGCGTTGATATCTCCAGCAACACAATATTTGTTATGAAGAGGAGCATTCGGGTTGTACCAATAGACAGAACCGTTGTTCCCATGGAGTGCCCAGGTTCCGGTTTCATGAGACGTTATGATTTCGAGGATGCCGTCCTTATTCAAATCAATAGCTTCCGCGGGACAATGATCATTCCACATGGTGACGTGTTTCGTCCATATGATGTTCCCGGTTGCTCCATCATAGACACTTATACCAAGCTCACTGGTTCGGATGATTTCCATCTTCCCATCATTGTTGACATCGGCAGCGAGAGGAGCGACAGCGGATATTCCCAATCCTGGGCTGATGACATACTTTAATGTCGGTAAGACAGAAGCGACGGTTCTAAAACGATAGGTGGCATTGGTCCACTGACCACTCCCACCCGGATCAGACACATTCACAAACCACACGATCTCCGTATTCGCAGGCAACGGCACAACCAAAGACGCTGATTTCGTCCCATTACTCGCACCAGACCCCGATGCACTCACCACATACGCACCATGAATAGACCAATCAAAAACATCCCCCTCAAAATCCTGAATCATAACACTGACACTTGGCTGATTCACACCAACAGTAACACCGTTCTGCGGCACCTCATCTGAAAGAGTCGGCCGATGATTCGAAGGAGAGACCTGCTCCTCAATTCCAAGGCTGAAAAAACCAGAAGGATCATTCTGATTATTATAACTGGTCTTAATCCAACCTGCACTACGAATAACCGTGGAAATAGTAAAATCATCATACCGCCCGTTATTTCCCCCATACAGAAGACCACTCGCACTCGTCGCAATACTCCCCATCCCAACAAGACTCCCTGACGCCACACCATTATGAGAAACACCATCAAGATACAAATCCAACTGATTCGTAACACGGTTAATCACAATCGTAAGATAATGCCAGTTCCCATCAGAAAACGAGGTATCCCAATACCGATAACACGTTTT
>JBAZLE010000006.1:0-29481 GCA_041650455.1 Thermoplasmatota archaeon
GGTTAGGGTTCGACACCTATGTCATCCATCATAATGGGACCCTTGCGTCCGGATGGCCGCAACAAACCACATGGAACGATTATTATTCAACAATCATCGGAGATATCACTAATGATAACATCCCTGATATCGTGACGACAGCAGGGAATGGATTTTACCCAAGCATCTCTTCCTATGGAGGTGTGGAAGCTTGGGAGTATGATGGCACACCCATCCCGGGATTCCCCAAACCAACAGAGGCCGATGCGCAAGCACCAGCGACGATCGCGGATATTGACGATGACGGCAAGGTGGAGATCATCGCAAGCTCGAATTGGGATTATGATTTTCAAACAGAGGAGTATAAATTTCGAGGAAGCCTCTACGTCTGGGAAATTGACACCATCTATGAGCCGTCTACCATGGAATGGCCGACCTTCCATCATGATCTGCAGCGTACGGGGATGTACCCGTTCGTACAACCTCCGGTTGCCCTTGAGATTGGGAATATCACCGGTGGTATATTCAAAGTGAGAGCGACGATCAAAAATATCGGTGCAGAGGCGGCGAACAATGTTGAATGGAAGATCACGGTGATTGGCGGGTTGATACTCCCAAGCCGAGAAACAACAGGTACCATCCCCTGCCTCAATTCAAGTGAGGAACAGACCATCGCCTCAAAGCCAATGATCGGGCTGGGGAGAACCTTGATACAGGTCACCGCGACAACCAACGGGACCACCGCATCAAAAGAACAAAACGCAACGATACTGCTGTTCGTCATCCTCATGAGATAAGACCAATGAGTCGGATTGCTACCACTTCTCAAAATTACTTGAGAAGGTCACCGCTCCTTTTTTCTTTCTTTCCTCCTACCTCAGCGCATCGCATCTTTTTCCAACCCAATACCGTTGATGGTAAAACCAACCGACAGGAGAGATGAACTCTATGGAACGTCACATCACCGCCTCTACCCTTCTCCTTGCTTGTGGGGATATCACCAGGGAAACCACTGATGCGGTCGTGAACGCTGCGAACAGCAGGCTCGCGGGAGGAGGTGGGGTGGATGGTGCTATCCATCGCGCTGGTGGACCAAGCATCATGCAAGAATGCAGAAAAATCGGAGGATGTCCCACGGGAAAAGCAGTCATCACGACTGGGGGGAACCTCAAAGCCAGATACGTCATTCATACGGTCGGACCTCGGTACTCTGACGGCACCGGTAACGAAGCAGCGCTGCTGAAGAGCGCGTACCTCGAAAGCCTCCGGCTTGCTTCGAAGAAGAATCTGAAGAGTATCGCGTTCCCCGCGATTAGCACTGGGGCGTACGGCTACCCGCTGCATGAGGCAGCAAGGATCGCCTTGCAGACCACCATCGAGTACCTCAAAGAACACCAAGACATCCAACTCGTTAGATTTATTCTCTACGATCATACCACCTATGATGTCTTTACAGAAGAACTCAACAAACTACTTTAAGTATCATGTCCGACGAGAATACCAAAAATCATTTGTCAGACACGAGTTTTTTTCCCTCCGAAAACAACCTGTTTTTATACATATCATCAGTCAACCCGGGGTTCTTTATTGTTTTAGCCAATTTTTTCATAAATATCCTCTTATACCTTTTCCTCCTATCAAACCTTAGATAGATTCTGGAGGAAAAAAAGATGAAGAAAATAGTGATAGTATCAATAATCGGGCTGGTGTTCTTCACTGGTATTGGGGGAAGCGCGTTCCACGTCACCCCAAGTTCACCGACACAAAACCTACCTCTCCCGCTCAGCTATGACCTGCTCTGCATTGCTCCAAAGAGGTTCTCAGACAATCTGCAACCACTCTTGGATCATAAGAGCGCGGTCGGCGTCCAGACCATCCTGCTTACCACGGAAGACATCTACAAAGATTACGAGGGTCGTGACAATGCAGAACAAATCAAATACGCCATCAAAGACGCAAAGGAACAATACAACATCAGCTTTGTTCTCTTAGTTGGTGGATTAAAACCCCTTGGGTTCGGATGGCAGGTGCCAGTCCGTTACTCCAATCTCGACGATGGATTTGGCTATAGTGTGTTTCTGACCGACCTTTACTTCGCTGATCTTTACAAAGAAAACGGGGACTTCGACGACTGGGACTCCAATGGAGATAATGTCTTTGCGGAATGGGGAAAAGACACCCTCGACCTCACCCCAGATGTCGCAATCGGGCGACTCGCCTGCAGGACTCCCCAGGAAGTCGACATCGTTGTCGAGAAAATCATCACCTATGAGACGCAGACCCACGGAAGCAGCTGGTCTAACCGAATGGTCGCCATCGGCGGCGATACCTTCCCAACGTCCCCTGGCTATGAAGGGGAATCCACCTGTGACGTCGCCACCAGCTACATGACTGCGTTTTCCATCGAAAAACTGTACGCCTCCACCGGGACCCTCACCGGACCGGATGATGTCATCCAAGCAATCAACCAGGGATGCGGGTTTCTGCTGACCCGCGGCAGGGGCGGGACCGATCGGGTCAGAATGGTCATGCCAGAAGGCGATGAGTTTATCGTGTTCCATAACAAAAATGTATCAAAACTCACCAATGCAAACCAATACCCGATTTGTGTGCTTGGCGAATGCATCCATGGGAAATTCGATGTCTGCGTTATGAACATCCTAAAAATCCTCCGGAGCATCTCCGGGTACACCCCGGCGGATTGTATCTATGACTGCATCGCATGGCGGCTCGTGCGACAGAAAAACGCAGGGACGATCGCGACACTGACCAATACCAATATCTGTTTTGGCGCGATTGGTGATGCCAATGCAAACGGTGTCCCAGATGACGCAGAACTCTACGGTGGGTTCCTCGCAGTCGAACTGTTCCGCTTATACGGTCAAGAAGGCGTAGAGACCCTCGGGCTGCTCCACCAACAAGCCCTCTCCAACTACGTCGCCCAATTCCCTGTTCGAACCAATATCATCCATTGTAAAAGCGTCCAGGAGTTCATCCTCTTCGGCGACCCCAGTCTCCGTATCGGCGGATACCCTTAAGGTCTCCGTCTTCTTCAGAGACTGCCCGAGCACCCTTGAGAGCGGTGCGAAACCCCGAATCTCTGTCCAGTGGAAACACCATACAAGCCTGTTTCCACGGATATATTTTTAAAAGAACATCTGATTCCCTAGAATGAGTACTGCGGCACTGTTTTTTTTCCTTTCCAGCCCGTAAAACCAGGAAAGGGGAGAGAGAAGAAATAAAGGAGAGGATCTCCCTTGAAGGATCTTCCGTTCTGGCTGCCAAAAAAGAACACCCTGATCTGGTATCTCTTGTTCATAGGATTATTTCTCTTCAGCTTAGATTTCTGGAACTGGGGATCCTCGACTCCCTTGCTGTTGGGGCTGCCGTTTTGGATGTGGTATCTCTTCGGCCTTACCTTAGTTTTATCCGGTGCGTATTATGCGTTTTCACGGTTTTTCTGGAGAGAGGATGAATGATAGAGTTTCTTCTCATGATGGTGGGGTATTTTTCTCTGCTCCTTGGCATGGGGTTCTTCGCCTATACGAGAACACAGAAAACACCTGAGGATTATTTTATCGCAGGTCGCACGTTCGGACCGGTTGTTTTGTTTTTTTCTCTAGCTGCAACGAATTTCTCTGCGTTTACTTTCCTTGGGTTCGCGGGGAACGCCTATAAAATTGGGCTGGGCCAGTATGGGATCATGGGGTTTGGCACCGCGCTCATGGCAATCATGTTCTTTGTTATCGGCCGGAAGGTCTGGAAACTCGGCAAGGAAAAAAGATACCTGACCCCACCGGAGCTCATCGGAGATCGTTTTGAGAGCAGGTCTCTCCGTCTGATTTTCATGGGTATCATGGTGGTGTTTACCATTCCGTATCTCGCGGTTCAGGCGGTCGGTGCAGGGATCCTTATCCAGTATGTGACCGGCAGTATCAGCTGGCAGATGGGAGCGGTCGCGACGATCATGGTGGTCATGGTGTATGTGATGCTGGGGGGGATGCGGGGTTCTGGGTGGGCGGACGTGCTCCAGGGTATTTTGATGATTGCTGCCATGACCTGTGCGGTCATCTTTGTTGCGGTACGGCTAGGTGGTTTTGAGCAGGCGAATCGGTTGGCGTTTGAGGCAAGTCCCGTGTTGTTTACCCGCCCGGGGGGTAGTGAGTATTTCACCATGCAGATCTGGTTTTCATTTATGTTACTGTGGGTCTTTGTTGATCCGATGTTTCCTCAGCTGTTCAGTCTTTTTTACACTGCAAAAAACCAGAGATCATTGAAGGTTTCGATGATACTGTACCCGGTCGTCGTATCGTTCTTCTTTTTGTTTCCCGTCCTCTTAGGCGTGTGGGCGCACGGGGCAGGGTTGTCTTTGGCCCCGGGCTCTGAGGATATGGTGCTTCCTCTGATGGTGCAGAATTTCACCCCGTCGTTTCTCTTTTCTTTTGTGATGGTCGGTGCGTTGGCTGCCCTGATTTCAACGGCTGATTCCCAACTCCTCTCGCTTTCCACGTTGCTGTCTCATGATCTGCTACGACTGAAGAAAGGAAGACGAGAGGTGCTGTACGGGAAGGTTGTTATCGTGGTGTTGTCGTTCTTGACGGTGCTGTTTGTCCTGGGGGGGTATAACCCGAACGAGGGGATCATGGGTACCCTGGTGAAGACGACGTTTTCAGGTCTTGTGGTGTTATGTCCCACGACGATTGCTGCGTTGTATTGGAAGAGAGCGACGAAATACGGTTGTATCGCCAGCATCCTGAGCGGTGAACTGTTTATTGTGCTGTTCCATTATAAAATACTGCCTGATTTCGGGTTCTTACCCGGTATCCTGGCTGTGGGACTGTCTACCCTGGTACTGGTCGGGGTGAGCTATCTTTCCATTCGAAAAAAGATAAGAACAGTGACCGATGGAACTTGACGGCGCTCCTCCTTGCACTATCCTATGTGCCTTGAAGATGCAGGCAACGACCGAGCAGGTCATCTCCAATGTCAGTGATACCCCTTTGGAAAACTCGCTGCTTCCCTTTTCAGCCCCGTACTTTTTCCCTTCACCACATAAAAAATAAAGGAGGAATACCGGGAGGAGCGCGCTTGGTTTTCTCTAAAGAAAGTCATTAAATAGAGGAACCCGATTATTATTCTACAACGGGGAATGAAACTTATGAAAAAAATAGGAATTATCGCAATCGTAGGAGTATTAATGCTCAGCGGGCTGAGCACCGCCATGTTCGCAACCGACACTTCGAAAACCTCACCAGTGCTGATGACCACACAATCGGCATCAGTCCGTTTTTCATCACCACCCACCCTGGTCGAAACAGATGGTTTCGTGCGAATCGCGCTGAATGGTGCAACCACCAACTTACTGGAGGCAAACAAACCAGTCGTACCCATCACGGTCAAGACCTTTGAGATTCCCTTTGGCTCCACCAACATCCAAGTAACCTGTGAACACCACCAAACCAGTACCATGACTCTAGCCCAAGAGGTCATCCCTGCGTACATCGCTCCGTTATCGAAAATGAGCCAGAACCCAGAGTACGTGAAGGATCCCTCTGTCTACCAAAGCACGCAGTGGTACCCGGAGAGCTGGTATACCACTGACCTGGGCGCAGGCCGGAATCAGCAGGACCAACAAGTCACCTTCGTCAAAGTCATCTGTTTCCCGGTCCGTTACGCACCAGCACATCATCAGCTGACGTATACAGACGGTTTTGACATCACCCTGACCTACGCTGCACCAACCGACCCTCGGGCTGTTACCACCGAATATGATCTGGTGATCATTGCTCCAGCCGGGTTTGAAGCCACCCTCCAGCCGCTGATCGACTTCAAGAACGCCAAAGGGGTTGCGACGATCTTCAAATCCATGGAAGACATTCTCGCAGAGTATTCGGGAGAGGATCAACCAGAACAAGTAAAACTGTTCATCAAGGATGCGTTCGACACCTGGAACATCACCTATGTCTTACTTGCGGGTGGTCTGAAGAGTCATCTCTTCGCCAAAGACAAAGACACCCTCTCCGCAGGATGGAAAGCATGGTGGGTCCCGGTCCGCTACGTCAACATGCCACAGGACGATGATGAAGGCTGCCTCAGTGATCTGTACTATGGATGTCTCTACAACGCGACCGGTGGGTTCGACAGCTGGGATTCCAATGGCGACGGGGTGTACGCTGCCTGGGGGTTACTCGGCTATGAGAAAGACATTTTTGATATGAACCCGGAAGTCTACGTGAGTCGCTTAGCAGTCTGTAACAAGATAGAACTCCGTCATGTCGTAAAAAAGATCCTCACCTACGAAGGAACAAGCCCTATGGAGAAACCTTGGTACACGAATTTTGTGGGAGTCGGAGGACGAACGTTCCGCATCTACGAAGGCAAACCCGATGGCGAATACCTCTGTGAACTTGCCTATAACTACACAAAGCTTGCCATACCGGACCTGACGTTGACAAAAGTATTCACCACGAACAGGGACATCGGTGGCTTGATCCCTGACAAACAAGATATTCCCAAAGCGTTTAATGAAGGAGCGAGTTTTGTCGATTTCGAAGGCCATGGCAGCCCCTCTCGATGGGATACGAACTGGTTCGACATCAATGAACGTACTGGTATCACGATAGTGAATTTCTGGCGGATACAAAACAAGGACATGCTGCCGGTCGTCGTGGTCGGCGGCTGCCATAACGGCATGTATAACATCAGTATGATCCCTGCCATGATGGACAAGAACGGGACAGACCACTTTGGCTACGGATACCCGATTTACATGTGTTTCAGCTGGGGTCTGATTTTAAAAGCGTTCGGCGGCGCGATCGGATCAACCGGCTGTACTGGATACGGCATGGGAGGCACAGACCCGGTGAGCCTCAGCGGAGAACTGGAGATGAACTTCTTCTATGAGATCGGCAATGGCTCAACGAACCTCGCCCAAGCACATGGCCGTGCAATCCAGAAGTACATCGCAGAAGAACCAATCGATCGTATCGCTGCATTCTGTATCACGAACTGGGCGGTCTTTGGAGACCCGAGTTTGAGATTCGGCGGATACCCCTCCTAATCAAGAACTCCTTTTTTTTTTTTTATCATCTATGATACCATCACTGAAGAACAGAAAAAAAATATTTGGTGATTGGTTGGGCTGCTTATTGGAATCGCAATCCGAACACGGATGGCCCCAGCATGAAGAACCTCTCGGTATGCGTGATGTGTTCAACATCGATGGTCAGAGTCCCAAACCCAAGACCAAGAACAGGGATATGATGCGTGAAGGTCTGTTGGTCTGAGAGCACCGGAATGGTGCCGTGGAAGTCACGTGCAAGGACCAGGCCAGAAAACTCAACGGTCCATGCAAGCTGCGTCACTGGATGATCACTCCTGCTTTCGACCTGGATATCGACACCAAGGATCCCTGCGGCATCGATGTACAGTGGTTCTTCCCCGACCCCGACCAACGCGACATCCGTCGCATTGTTACCACCGCTATCGGTCACGGTCAGCGTCACTACGTACACACCGTTTTCTGCATAGGAATGCGTCGGCGTCGGCCCAGACCCAGTCGAACCATCACCAAACTCCCATTCGTAGGACTCCAAAGCCCCCTCAGGATCAAAACTCGCGGTCCCATCAAATGTTATCGGCTCATCCACCTCAGCGACGTAGAACCCACCGGTGTCTGCAGTCGGCGCCCAGTCCACGCTCTCCGGGTCATACGTGGCGGTCGCATAGTACATCCCAAAAAACAACGCATAATACTCCAGGTTGAAGAACCCGTCATAGCCCCAGTCGGTCCCCCAGCTGTTCTTCACGATCCAATACCCACCGTTCTGGATGGATGCATCGTCCTTCCAGCCGACCAGCATCACGATATGATTTAGCATGTTCCCCCAGGGCTCATGGGTGTCAGGATAATACACATCCGCGCTGTGATGGATATTCCAATAAGTGATGAACTCCTGTGTGACGTTCAAGGCGACCGCGATCGGACCGTCCTCGTACAGGATGGTCTTGATGATGTTGGTGTTCTCCTCTGTCGCATATCCCAGATCAAGGAACGTGACATTACACGCTGTAAGAGGGATGAGCTGCTCCATCCATCCTTCGCATTTCTCATCACACGAAACCGTATGGCTCGCTGCATACGGGAAACACGACTCCGGGATGATACCATTCACATTGTTTCCGTCCTCTGTTGTATTCATGATATAGTAATACGCACCATACGGTGTCCCCCCATAGCAGCCTTGCCCATAGGAGTTCGCTGCAGCAGGAAGACACGAGAGCACATACTGCTCAGAAAGATCAAGCGGAAGCACAGAGCACTGCTCACTGATTTTTATCCTGCTCTCCAGAGCACCCAAGGCAGCAAAATCCCAGCAGCTCCCACAGTTCCCCTGATGTTTGGCCCCAGTCGTCCAATCGACCCCGTCAACATCCTTCCAGCTGAACACCTCCGGCAGAGCCCTTGCAGGTCTAGTGGGGATGGTGAGACGAAGCTGCGAGCAGTCAATAGGATGACTCATCACGGTAAACCCCTTCCCAAACGGGGTGGTGATCCCGTCCTGCTGACTCTGGCAGTCACACTCATCAGTCAACGATTCGACAGGTTGTTCGACATGCTGGCCTGAAAGCAACGGTACAGAAATACCGATGCTGCTACAAAACACAATACCAATCAGTAGGATGGTTACTTCCTTCTTCATATGAGTCCCCTTAGGAGAAGAAAGCAACTCTTATGTTAATAAACTTACCGGGTATTTTTTTGAACAAAACCACCATTTGACAAAGAAAACATCGAAAGTTCAAACGCAGCTCTGAAAGCAGGAATTCTAATATTTTTTCGCAACACAACGCCCCCTGCCTTTAAATCATAGACGAACCCTCCCTTTTCTTTTTAATTGATGGAACCCTGCATTCATTCTGAATTCTCAAGAAGGAACATACCACCAGTGATATCTTCATCGAAAAAAAAGCTTTAAAACTCTATCATCGCTTACGACCCGGAGTTCTTCGCGATGCTTCGTCCCAGCTATCTCGTCATCGGACTGATTCTTTCGATCATGTCTGCCCAGTTCTTGCTCGTCCTCATGCTTGGCGCAGCGATTGCACCAGACTATTCAATTCATGACAATGCGATCAGCGACCTTGGAGTGATCGCCCAGACCACCCTGCTCTTCAACACCTCTCTGTTCCTCTTCGGACTCTTTATCATCATCGCAGCGTACTTCTATCATCCCCTTCATAAGAAACGCTCGATCACCCTCCTCTTCATCATCGCAGGTATCGGCGGGATAGGAGTCGCATTCTTCCCCCTGAACAACCCTGTGATCCATAGCATCTTTGCCTTAATCGCGTTTCTTTTCACCAACCTCCTGCCCATCGGTATCTCTGTTTTGTTGCCAAAACCTCTGAATGTTCTCTCCATAGTGATCGGAACCCTCGGGTTGGTTTTCCTCCTTCTACATTTCCTGAGTGGCATTGGGGTCCTGAATGTATACGGCGTCATTGGTCATGGGGGTTCTGAGCGCATGATTGTCTATCCGGTTTTGCTCTGGTTTATCGCCTTTGGCGGCTACCTCATGGCGTCATCAGAAAAAAAGATGGTAACCTCCTCCTAGTTACTCCCGAAGCATTCTTGCATATCTTCGTATCTTTGTCATCGCTCGTCTGTTCAAAGAGGCCCCTTCAATCCAAACCATCGTATCTCTTCTGAAACATTCTCCTGGTTTTATATCAATAGGCCATTAAATATATATAAACTATATTCAATAGCATTAGCCTAGGGGAAAAACAACATGAGAAAGAAATCGATCAGTATCATTGTCTGCATGCTATTCATCATCGCCGCACTCATTCCTGTCAGCGGGAAACTCACCATCGAAGCACCTGATGATGAATACCATCAAAGCACCACCATCCAAGGGTGGATCACCCTGCCAGAACCAATCCCGGTTGATATGATCCTGGAGGAATCCATCTGTCGTCGAATGTCCTTCCATAACGGGTATCCCGCAACACCGGTCACTGATGAGGATCTCTCCACAGTCCTCTGGGCTGCATATGGGGTGACCCCCAACGGGGGACGAACGGTGTATAGCCCAAACGGATCGTATTCCACAACGATTTACGTGATTCGCAGTGAGGCGACCTATGTCTATGTCCCTGCCAATCATTCATTGTTCTTATGGAAAACCGGTAACTACCTGTCTCTTGGGCAAAACACTGGTGCACCAATCAAGATTGGGCTAGTGTGGAATATGAGCATCGCTGGTGATGAGAAAGCAGGGATGGCAGAGATAGGGATGATTGCACAGAACATCTATTTCGATGCAAACGCACTCGATTTGGCGACATTGACAACAGGCCTGAATGTCAACGATCTCTATCAGCTTGACCTTCCCTCCAATGAAAAACCTGAGATCATCATGCATCTGGGGCATCCGCCGACCCCGTACTCGTTCACCTACAATCCCCTGCCTCAATCAAACCTCCCCCGAGTAGTCAACAACACGCTGTCATTAGCAGAGGCGGTGAACACCCGTCAGATTGCCACTGAATGGAACAATTCGAAACTCACGCTACTGGAACACTCCCAGATCCTCTGGGCTTCCTATGGGACTTCCTATTTGTATGACCATATCAACAACAAACGACATCGCACCGTTCCCAGCGCCATAGCCATCTATCCTTTCAAGATCTATATGGTGAACGAAACCGGTGTGTACTCCTACACGCCGACGACTCATTCTCTGTCATTGCTTGTTTCTGGGGACAAACGAGAGTTGATTCAAGACGCAGTAGACCCAGGTAATATCTCTGTTGCCTCCGCCCCGCTCATCATCATCCCCTTCTGGGACAAGAACCTGGGAGGCCAAAGCATGATTGGCTGGTGGTATTACGAGTCTGGTGCCATCGTGCATAACATCCTGCTGGAGGCAACAGCGTTGAACCTGGGTGGGAATGTACTGTCTGTCATCACCGACCAAAACGGGTTGCGGGCTGCTCTTGGTCTTTCTGCACAGACCAACCTGGTCTGCCTGCATGTCACCCTGGTTGGACATACGGGTGGAGGCACCCAGAACAACCCACCCACAGACCCGATACTCACTGGTCCTTCAACAGGTCAAAGGGGTATTCCTTATAATTATACGATCGTCTCCACCGACCCTGATGGTGATGACCTGTCGTACTTCGTAGACTGGGATGATGGGACCAACAGCGGATGGGTCGGTCCATCTACCTCAGGTACGATGATGACATTGAATCATACCTGGTCACAGCCTGGCACCTATACTATCCGAGGGAAAGCACGAGACACCCAGAGTCTAGAAAACAAGTGGACCTCCCTTGAAATGACGATTGAAGGTCCCCGGCTTGAGCTGAATATCAAAGGTGGCCTGGGGGTCAAAGCAACGATTGATAACACCGGCACAGCGGATGCCACCAACATCACCTGGGAGATCACCTTCGAAGGCGGCTTCATCATCCCTCATAAGAAAACAGGGACAATCGACGAAATCCCCGTCGGTAAACAATCTACCATACGACCATTTGTGCTTGGCATTGGGAACACGACGATCACGATGTCCCTCAAGACAGACGATGGAGTCTCTGCGGAAAAAAAAGTGCATGCATTTTTCCTGATGTTCCTCGTTATCGGAGTGAAATAAACCTTCACTCACTTTTTTACTTTTTCAGAACAAAAGGATATCTGAGACCACATCGTATCCTTTGGAGCACACCCTGCAGCACCCCCGCCCGCACAGGCACAGGCACATGCACAACTTGACACGCACGCGCAGGAGACGCACGCGCAGGAATGCTGCACGGGAGGAGGCGGAGCGATGCTCTTCTGATACTGACGGGGATAGAAAATGTACGGATAGAACCACCACCAGCTCGGCTGGTAGTACGCCTTCTTCTGCTCTGTCTTATCCTCCCCAGCAGCGAGCAGTCTTTTCTGTTGTTGAGTATCCTGCTCCAAGCGTTTGTCTTTGATCACCTGATAGATGTTTTTATTCATCCAGATCCCACGGCAGTCCTTGCAGACAAAGATACGATACTCCTTATACTCACTCGTCCGCGTCACCGACTCCATCGTCCCATCGCAACGGGGACAGGTTCCCACGGGTGACGAATAATCTCGGAACGACGGGACTTTTTTCGTGTTGAACGCCTGCTCATTGACTCCCGCCTCAAGTAACGCTTCCACCTCGCCTTTATCAAAATACGTCCCTCCGCAAGTGTCACAGAAATCAATGGTGGTTCCATGGAACGACCGCCGATCCAACCGCGTCCCGTCATTCGGGCAATTCAAATTGATACGCTTGATGAGTCTTCGGAATCCACCTGAGTTCATCTGCGGGTCCTCATACGCAGACCGATACCCGAGACGAAGGATCACCATCAAAACAACGACAAAACCAATCACGCCTCCCGCGAGCCATAGCACCCAACGATTCCCAAAAAGAAAATCAAGCAGCCCGGGTCCCGGTCCCACATGAGAAAACACCGACAAAGGCATCAGCAAGCCTGTGGATTTCCTCTCCCCCGCAGGGATGTCATTCCAAGACCAGATGACGCTGGAGTTCGCAAACAACGTCGGCTGAGACGTTGTCGTCACATTATGAATCTCTGGGGGAAGATGGATTGTGACAGTCATCTGCTGGATCACTGCATTGTCCCACCAACAGGGGATGAATTGTAGGGACGCTTGCTCATCATTGTACTTGTAGATGAACTCCTTTTGCAGCACATCAAATGAGAACAACAGCTGCTCCGTCGCATAATACGTCTTCTGAAGCGCAACATACACACCCGACCAACCATTGCTGTTCTGGGACACCACGGAGATCGTATCCCCCGTGTACGAGAGGACCTCGAAATTGGAGGTCGGCAACCCGACCGTTACCCAAGGGATGTAACCGCTATGCACGAGCATCCCGATCTCATAACGGATGAGGACATCCCCGTCGGTCTGAACCCAGAGGTCGACATTCTGAGACGTCACCGTATAAGTACCGGTATCAGCTCGACCATGAGACGCACTAGACAAGATGACAACGAACAACACACTCAAGAGAACCACTGAAACCAGTCGTCGTTCATTCATCATACATCCCCTCCCTTGTTCAGATGATCCAACGGACACGCCCCCAGACACACATCCAGATGCTCACAGCCTCGGCATTCCTCCTGCACAAACCGATGGTTCCGAATCTGCTGCGCCACCGGATGATCCCAGATTTTCTCCCAAGGGTCGACCAGGATGTTTCCGAGTTTCTGCTGCGTCCAGCTTTGACACGGGATCACATCCCCGTTCGGTTCCACCATCATGTTCACCGAACAGGCGGAGCAGCATCGTTGCCCGAACCCCAGCTCCACCGGATTCACCTGCTTATAACAGGTCGGCAGGAACCAGTTGAACAGTACCCCCTGAGAGGCTGCATCTTCTTTTGCCTCTGCCAAAATCTCCGTAAGCACCGCTTCCTCCAATCCTGATTCTTCTTTCTCTGCTCTCCCACGTCCTGCGTTGATGATCGCGTTTGTCGACACGTAATGGACGCCTAGGTCATGGGCAAATTTGATGAGGTTTTTCAACTCCTTCGCATTCTTTTGTGACAAGGTGGCATTCACACTCACCGATAATCCGGCAGCCACCGCGTTCTTAATCCCAGCGACCGTCTCCTCCCAAGCGCCCTTCCGCCCTTGGATCTCGTCATGGATTGATGCATTGGCTGCTTCAAGCGTAATCTGCATCCAATCAAGATCAGCCGCACGAAGCCTCCCAGCAAGCTGGGCAGAAAGCAAAGTCCCATTCGTGATAATCCCGGTCGTGAACTGCTTACTATACGCAACCAGGTCTACTACGTCATTTCGCAGGAGACATTCCCCGCCCGTGAACACTACTTGTGGGATCCCTACCTTCCATAACCGGTCGATGACCGTCTTCCACTGAGCGGTCGTCAACGTCCCGTTCCGATCCACATTCTCAGTTAGATAACACTGCGGGCAACGATTGTTACACTGATATGTCAGAGAAAGATCCATCCGACTCGGTCCTTTTGCCTGATCTGGGTCCATCACCGTCATCCCGATCAGATGCAAGGGCGGCTCATCCCGGGCAAACCCATTGATGACCCCCACAATCGCATCGAAATCCGCCCGTGCTTTCTGCTTCGACACCCGATATCTTCGGGTGATCTTCTGCACGGTCCTCTCAGGCACCTGTTCTTTTTGTACCTCATAACAACTCTTGATCATCGCTTCGAGTATAAAGCACGTCGTCTCATTCAGAAACAGCACATATTTGCTGTTGATCCACAGCTTGTTCTCATCAGTTTTCAGATGAAGCCGGACACCATCCAACGTCACATGTTGTAACATTCGACGACCCCCTATTTTATCGGACAACTGTTCTTTAACACTTTCGATAATCTAACACCACCTCACACGAAGAGGACATGAACTCAAAAGGTACCAATGCGATAGCAAGTCTTCATAAAGGATAGATAACTATTTATCATCAAACCAGAATAACTTCCTTCATCATTGGAAGAATGGAGGAAAGGACCCTATGAGTGAGTATACAAAAACGGGGCTGTTATTACTGATGATCGCTGTTGGGTTGACGCTTTTTGCCACTCCAGTCACGTACGCATTGTATTCAACCATAAATCTGGAAGAGCTGCAAGGGCAACCCTTTTCGGCACTTATGGTTCTAATGCCCATCGCAATATTGGGTGTGTTGGTAGGTATTTTCTACCTGCTTGGTGCGATCCTCATTTTTTGTGGACGAAAAGAATTTGGAGAAAAACACCGGAAATATATCTTCTATTGCTGTATCCTGTTCTGTATCATGCTTGGAGTTATCGTGCTCTTTTCCTTCAGCATGGTAGTATCATCCTTAAACTTGGTATTCAACGCACAATCTCAAAACACCCCGGTGCAGGTCGACTTTTTCAAGACACAGGTGATGTATAGTCTCATCCAAGCGTTTATCGTCGCTGTGTTTTCTGGTCTGCTCTGGGTTCTTGCGCTGTACAACCTTGAGAATAAAAAAGGACAGTACATTCTTCTCACTGCTTTTGTTTTTATGATTCTCACCCCTGCCGTCAACAGCATCGGTAGCCTCATGGCTCTAGATGATTGGGTACAGCAAGGGACTCTCAATGAAATGTATAACGGTACGATACCATCCTCATCCTACTTACAACTGTTCTCCCTTTCACAATGGACCGGTGTGCCAGGGCTCATCATGCTTCTCTGCTCCTTCATGAGTTCTCTCTTGACGCTCGTCGCCCTGTTCATCGCTTACAAACGGATAAAGAACGGTGAACTGATTCCCCCACCATCTCCTAATGTGATCTCTCCTCTATGATATCTCCACCTAGGAACGAAATCAAAGACAACACAGAGAAAAACTCAGAGACTCTTTTTCAATACGAACCGTAAAAAGAAAAAAAAAAAGAGAAAAAAGGAGTACCCGATTAGGAGTACCCGCCGATTAAGAGACTTGGGTCTCCTATCAGTACCCACTGCTCAACAGACTTCTGATGTGATAAGTCCCATGGGAACTCAGGGGATGTCTTGAAATGATTGATATATTCAGATAATGTGCTTGCGTAGGCGTCCCCAAGCACATGAAGTCCATTGGTCCCATATTGGACGAAGAACTCGGTGGTGATATAACCATCTAAACCACCCGATGTGCAGTACTCTCCAAGGAGACCATATCCGAAACCGGTGTTTCCCATCGAGGCGATCGCGCCAGTCTTTTCAAATCGTACGAGCCGTTCGCTCCAACACTCAGCTACAGGGTACCCATAGGTTTGCATCTGAGCCGTATTCTTTCGGTCCTTAAACGTTGGAAGCAGCGACACATTGAATTGGCTGTTATGACATCCGCCGACGGCCACCACGGGGTTCTTGTATTCGTTTTTCAGAGTATCCATCGGGAACACCGGCAAGCCGAATTGTAACCAGACGAGTCCTTCGACTTCAGCGTTTTTCCGGTTACCAGGTATACCAGGGTATTGGTCAACCCAAACTCCTGGGTTTCCATGGCCGGAGAAGAAGAAAAACCCAGCCCCTGCGTTAAAGGCATCAAGAACCTGTTTCATGCCGGTCCATGTTCCACTGGACGTGAACAGATAGTTTTTCTGAATCTCTGGCGGCATATAGTATCCACCACCAGCGCGTCCGAGTAGCGGTTGATCCCCGACGCACCATTCTCCTTCCCAGTACATCCCATATCCGGTTTTCGTCTGTTCAAAAACTTTGTTCCCTGCGCTGTTGTTCACCCAGACATGGATGCTGGTGTCAACACCATAGGGTCGTGGGTCGTAGGCTTTCCCATTAATCTTCAGGACACCACCGGAGTATTGAATATTCGCCCAACCAGAGAAACTATTGCAGTATGCTTCCCGCTCTGTGGGTGTATAGGAATAATCATCGATCCCCAGGATATCCCCATCGGAGACGGACACGATCTCAGCGACTGGTGGGAACGGGTATTGTTTTTTAGTGATCAGATGATCATCATGGTTAAAGGTGATGCTGGTTGCTTTGGTTTTATCCAACGTCACTTTTACCTCATCGACTGGCCCAAGCACATTGTTGATGTTCTTGGCTTGTGCGCAAATCGTGTATTGACCATTCGGTAAGGAATTGGTGTTCCAAAAGATACCAATTGGGGTGAGGATGTCCATAAACCCGTCACCGGACACACCAACGAATTTATTGAACCAGTCACCCGCGGGGGTGGTCTCATAGTGAATTATTTTATCAACGACTGCCTTGACTTCCTTGACGTTTCTGCAGGGGAGTCTCCCTAGGGCAACATCAGGGTAGGTATCTTTCTTATCTGCGTTTTGACCATAGATGTGGTTATTATTTGTATCCCAGGTTTGGAAGACACCGGTGTCGTTGTATATATCAGCGTAATATAAATCACTGATAAATCCAGGGTCGTCCCCTGCTGATGGCAGACAATTGGAATACCGGACCGGTACGTACCAATCTTTTGTCCCTTCGTTCTGGTTATCTCGTGGAATCGCGTTCCACCAAGAATTCAGTCCACCAACAAGTAACACATAGGTCGTGTTATAGGTTTCAATCGCGTCCTTTATACAATATTTTATCTGCTCTGGTTTGTCATAACCGGTGTACTCATCATAGATAGCCTCTGTCGTTTTCAACAGGGTGGAGATTCCTTTGGAGATCTTATGGTCCACCAATGGCTGTAATGCGCTGGAAAACTTTGATGGTGCGATGATGACTAACTCATATGCGGTGTTTGCTGGGAATGGTGTTTTTTCAGGCGATTTGTAGGTCACTGTGACCTGGATATCGTCGGCGTAGTAGATCGTATCAGATGCTGGTTGATATCTCACTGGATAGGTGTTGATGGTCAAGAACGTCACATGCCGGTTGTTCTCATCCAATCCAGCACCAACATTATATGCCACCCAATCAGTTGGGTAGAGGCTGTCTGAACTGTAAATCTCTTCATTCATCTGTGGGTCGCTGGACTGCGCGACAGTACTGCTCAAGATCACTGGTTGTGGCGCAGGCTCAATCTTCTGTGACAGGACCTGTGTCTTTACGCCCTGTGCGACGCAGGAGACATCCAGAACTGTTGTACCAAATGGCAAAGTCAATGTCTCTATCTTTCGAGGAAGCATTGGACTGCCTGCATTAAAAATCCAGGAGTCTGTTCCCTCTAACTTGATTTGAACATACGATACTTTTTCTACAATGGTCGGTTCGGTAAAGGTGAAACTTAAGTTCCCTTGTGTCTGACTAGCTTCTCCTATGCTTATGGTAGTAAAACCACTTAGTACAAATAGTCCTACCACTATATACGCTATGTTTTTCTTCATATTTTTTTTCCCCTAACTTTAGGTTTATTATTAAGTTAATATTGATATTCATTAATTATATAAACTTTTGTATGCGAAGAGGGAGTGAAAAGATAGCAGGGGGCAAGGAGTAGTCAACGGGTAATTATCTATCATAACGGATTGCTGATGGCAGGGCGGAAAAAGGTTTTTTTCCCCGTTGGCTTTCCTTAGTAGATGTCTCTCCTAGATACCTTTGTTCAGCGTATCAGAGCGTTTTTATAGACCAGGATGATAAACGGCCTGTTGAATCCCTATGGAGCTCTGGTTCCTCTTCGCTCTCCTCGGATACATGATTGGTGCGGTCTCAAGTGTCCTGGACAAGTACATGATGAATCAGCAGTACCATCCTGTGACCACCGTGATGCTGCGAACAGTGTGCAACGCTGTCTTTTTAGGCATCGCCGGACTGTTGTTTATCAATCTTCGCATATCTACATCCCTGTTGCTCTTGGCGGCAGTCCCTGCGTTCCTGCTGGTGATCAGTTTCGTCGTCTATCTTCGTGTGCTCCAACAAAAGAATGCTAGTGAGATCCAACCCTTCTCACAATCACTGGACGTCCTCTTCATCTTCCTTGCGTCCATTGTCCTGTTGCAGGAAGGAGCACGATTGGAAAACTACGTCGGCATCCTCTTTCTCGTCATTGGTGTCTATCTCGTCATCGCTGAACATATCACAAAACTCCCGCGCCTAGACCGCAATTTCCTCATCATCGCAGCACTCGTTCCTCTCGACGTCGCCTATGCCCTTCTCATCAAAACCTACCTCGGGAGTGCAGAGCCGGTCGCTTTAGCGGTCTCCATCTATATCCTGTCCTTCCTGATGCTTCTTGGCATCTCCCTGGTTTTCAAACGACAGATACACCAGACCGCAACATCTCTTAAAACACAGCTTCGGATCGTGCTGGTCGCTTCCCTGTGCGCGGCTGCCGCGGTCTCGCTTTTTTACACCGCGCTTTCTCAGGCGAACGCGTCGAAGGTGTATCCGATGGCAGGCATCAGCTCTGTGACCGTTTTCCTTCTCGCTACCATATTTCTGAAGGAACAGTTCCACAAGCATCGTTTCGTTGGGACCCTCATCGTTCTCGTCGGCATCTACCTGATTACGTTGTAAGAATCGCAGGAATACCCGCAAGGGTCAGTTCCCCTGGGAATTCTCAGAAGTACCCGCTCATTTCTCAAGACATATGCTGTGAAGAGAAGTATCAAGGTAAAGGGACTCTGTATCGCTTTTTTTTGTCATGACATCATGAAAAGAAAAAGAATACATTTTTATACCGTCACTAGCTTAGTAAGAAATGGTACGGGACGGAAATCATAATGGGAGAAAAGAAAATCATAAGCATGATGCTTTCGCTTCTATTCATCGGTCTGTTGCCTCTCACCGTTGCAGCAGAAAACCAAGCAGCCGAATCCATCGTTTCCACTGGGTACGGTGAAACATATCTGTTCGGTCTGTTCCCAGAAATCTCCGGCGATACCCTTAGGTTCTTCGCGGTCCTTCCCCCTTTTGGCAACATGGCGATAGCAAAACCTCGTTTCACCGGGCATATCGGGATTTTCCTTGTCTCTGGCAGATACCAATGGTTTGCGAATGGACCCCCCAGCGATTCTCCCAAACCTGCAGTACATCCTCTGAATTAATACGTCCGTTTCGCACGACTTACGAAAGAACGATGTAATTCTTCGTCGTCGGATCGATTGCTTTTTTTATCCCCACCACCGCAGCATCGTGACCGGGGAATCCAAAATCCCCCAGGGTCGGATCTAGCAGTACAGCATTCTTCCCCCAGGGTTCATAGACGGTCAGTGTATTTCTATTATAGGTCGAGTAAAATGATGCTTGAAACGAAAAGGATAAGTCCACCGTCACTGTCGCAGCCTGCATGCCGCCATTGTACAACATGATGCCACCGAACGTCGACATCTGGGGGATCGTCCCGGTTGCACTCGTGAGGTTCCATTGGTCAATCGCGGTAAAGTTCGCAAAATCACCGCTCTGGAACGCGATGTACTCCGCCCAGGTCGGGACAACAAACAACGTCAACTCTTGGTCAGACTGGATATCGTATTCTATGGTCATATACTCGATGACACCAGCGAAGGTTTTTCCTTCCTCGCCACCGGCGTACAGCACTGCGGTAGACGGTAGGCTATACGTCTGTTGATACTCTTGGAAGATCGGCTCCCCGAAGAGGCTCTCCACCTGGCTAATGAGCGATCGCTCCGCAACATTCCAAAGAGCGTCCGCGGTGACATCTGTGACCATCGCGTACACATGGGTATCGGTAAAGACGAGGTACGAGGTCAATCCGATATTCGAGAGCAACGAGCAAAGCAAAATGGACAGGTCCTCGCAGGTCCCCTGTTTTTTCTCTACGGTCTGCTGAGGCGTCTGTATAGACGCGTTATTCATCGGAGTGGTAAGACAGGTATAGTTCAGGAGAATCTCACGATACAGCGTGTTGACAAAACATTCGGTGTTGGACGCATCGCAGCCGGTGAGGATGCTGTTCGCGTAGGCTAGTAACTCGTTGTCCTGCAGGTCCAGTTTGTCCAAGAACGGCTCTGCAGCCATGAGAAATGCATCGGGGGGCGGCTGCTCCCAACGCGTCGCGTCATATGGGTAATAATCTGTGTTGTCACCAACGCCATCACCATCGGAATCATCCCATTCTGTACTGTCAAGCGGGAACGCATCGGTATTGTCTCCGACCCCGTCGCCATCTGTGTCTTTCGTCTCATTTGGCTCCAGGGGGAACACATCCGAATTATCCCCGACCCCGTCACCGTCGGAGTCCGTCCATTCCGTAGGATCGGAGGGAAACGCATCCACCGTGTCGTTGTATCCATCTCTGTCGGTATCGATTTCACCTGTGTTTCCTGGTCCGTTCTCGGTACATCCGCTTATTACGCCCATCATAATCAGGACTCCTGCCATGAGGGCAACATGGATTTTTTTCACATCACCATCTCCATTCGCTGCGATATTCACATGGTTTGGTTCTTTAAAAAGATACCTTTTTTTAACGTTGAGGAATGAATGTCAATTTTAATCTTTCCCAAAGATTTAAATTAATGTATTTCATATAAAGTACTATATTAGGGGGTTGAAGTTCATGATAAAGAAACGGAACTCGCTCTTAGTCTGTATGCTACTCTTCATTCTTCTCGCACCCGGCGCCGTCTCTCTTCAGTACGGTATTTTGACAACCGTATCGCTAGACCATTCCCTTCCTCCATCGGATCTACCCGCGTGGACCGAACAGCGGAAGCTGCTTAGTTCTTACGATGTAGGAACTGCTAGTGCGTATGAGTTCTCTGGGAGCAACCTTGATGAACCACCCGTGGCCAATTTCTCTTGGACGCCCCTTGAACCCTACCCCAACCAACCGGTCTTGTTTAATGCATCCACAAGCGTTGATCCAGACGGTGTCATCATACTGTATGAATGGGATTGGGATGGCGATGGGTCCTATGATGAGAATGGGACCACCCCGGTCGCGACCCACTCCTGGACTAGTGCAGGTGCGTATCTCGTCACCCTGCGGGTCATCGACAATGACAATGACTCTGCAACACATTCCGATACCGTCTTTGTTCAAAGTTATCCACTCACACCCCCGCCGGTCAATGCATCGCATTACGGCAAAGTAAACGTCGAACACGTCTTTATCATAGGTCCGATTGTCAATCCTGAGGGAGACGTGGTGTACTATCTCATCGACTGGGGGAACGGGAGTTTCAGTGAATGGCTTGGCCCGTACGACTCGGGTCTCCCTGCTACCGTGACCCATTCCTGGTCAGAACCCGGCATCTATTCCATCAAAGTGAAAGCGAAGGATGGTCTTGGCGTGGAAACCAATTGGTCAGAGCCATTTACTCTCTATATGACCTCCCAGCTCATTCTGATAGGATTTGCAGATAGTGTGGCGAATCAAACCGAAGAGCGTATCCTGCTCAATATGTCCTTTGCTGTCCTTATTTCCTTGAAGCCCTTCGATCTGAAGATCGTTTCTTCGCAGCAGATCCTTGTTCTGGACGATGAATTCCGTGGAATCCTGTTGGCACGGTTCATCGCTGGTATGCTGTATGCGTTAGTGATCCCAAAAGAAGCAGGAAGCAGAGAGCGGTTTTAGGGAACCTGTGCTTAGACCGGTCTATGATAGGTGGTCACGGACGGTACGTTGTTACGGGAGGTGATATCGTAGGTCCGCGAGAATCCCGTTTTCCAGGTCCTGTTGCGCTTCCTCCCCAAAAATATAGGTATAGTATTCATCGAGATGCCGCAGATGGTACTGGAACCATGCGGTGAAGTATTTTCGGGAGATGTTGTGCTGCTGTTCGACACTAATACCAGGTGGGTTGTCAATCCCCCATTCAAGGGCGAGTAATGCATAGTATTCGTCGATGAACCCGACGTGATTCCCCCCAGAAATCGCAAGATATTCTTTCACGGTATTATTGGTAAGAGCCTTAGAGTAGATCGCCTGCACGCTAGAGGGTGGGACCAGGCGATCGACCGTTCCTCCCTGCAGCTGAATCGGTACGGTGATGCTCTGAGCAGCAAGAAGAACGGATGGAAACCCAGCAGGGGCAAGCGCGACGGATGCATCAATTTCTGAACCCGCAGTCCCCGTCGCCTCAATACAACCACCACCACCCATGGAAAGACCAACTGCACCCCACGTCTCCCCATCAAGCACTTGAAAAATCGGTGAAAATAACCGTTTATTATGCATCTTTAGGGCGTTCAACCCCCCCAGGAGTCCCGCTGCCCATTGGGTCGCATCAAAAGACAGTCGAACCGGGGGAGTGAAACATATCGTCACATACCCATAGGAAGTGAGGTGCTCTGGGATCCAGGTGATCTGTTTTTCAGACCCTGCTAATCCATTCGCGATTGCGATCCCGGGGCAGGGTATCGCAGAAGGGTCCACCGGTGTGCGCTGCCCATCGGAGGTTGCGGGATAACGGATTGTCGCTCGAAAGAGCCCAAAACGAGGCACCACGTACCACACGCTGTACGAACCGATATGGTACGAACCGGGTTGATCCGGAGACAGGGTAAGTGCATCGACAGAAGAAACAGAAAGGCACACGACTAGAAACACACTCCCACATCCGACCAACCAATTCTGCATTCTCATGTTAATCCCGTTCGATGATCACTGAACACGATAGTATCTTCGTTATTAAATATATTTCGAATAAAATTAATAATAGCCCGGAGAAAGAAGTTGTGCTGCAAATCGCAAGGGAGGCGAAAAAAAGACAAGCACAACTCCCTCTCGGGGGCAGGAAACAAAAAGCGGATGCCCTAAGCCAACCCTCGACACGAAAAGAGGATATCAAGAGAAAAATCCCTTAGAGACAGACTGCTCTGTTCCTGTTTTTGAATATCCGTGATACTCTTGTCCAATATAATCTGGAGTTGGTTTTGTCTCTGCTCAAGACCCCCTTCTTGGTCCCGTAATTCGTTTCTGTATGCTCCGACCAACGAAACAGAAGAGGTCACAAGCAACATGCTTCCGAGTACTGCTCCGATGACGTGGCTTACGTTTGGTTTCCTCATACGCTCATCACTTTTTTTTTTCACCCGCTGCATGAGAACATCCTTGTATATTTATTTTTTACAAATTGATACCAATTTCTACCCTATTCTTCCCCAAATTCAAAGACACCGGTTAAAAATTTTTTTTTTCAATATTTCGGAAAGCTTAAATGGTGCAGGAAGCTCAATCATAGTATGGACAAGAACGTGGAGAGCTACCTCAAAAAACAACAATCCCCACAGAAAGAAATCTGTCAGAGATTACGCAAGATTATCCTTACGACGTTCCCTGAGATTCACGAGGAACTCAAGGTGGGGGTGCCCTGCTATGGAAACACGGCAGAGGAGCCATGTGGTAAATTTTATATTGCAGCGCTCAAGGACCATGTCAATCTGGGGTTTTCCTTGAAGGGGTTGACAAAACAACAGCAAGGACTCTTCGAGGGGAGTGGAAAAACCATGAAACACATCAAGGTGTACTCGGTCGAAGAAATCGACGAACAAAAGATCATCGAGCTTCTCAAAATAGTGAAATAATCTCCGAGAATGGAAATGGTAATCGTAAGGTTTATCTATTGGTCCTCCGATTATTTTTCTATGGGGTCTGGCCTTTTCTAATCGAAGATATTTATTCATATCTTTCCTCCCAGACTTATTCAAACCCCAGACCCCATCTATCTATTTTCGGCATTCGATGGGTGACGGGCCTTAAGTGAGAGTTTTTTTAACGTCAATCCACCTGTTGAAAAAATGTGGTGTTATAGATGTCATATAACTATTTTTTACCAAACATTTAAATGAACTGATTCCATATAAACTTTCAACCCTGAAGTTATGGGGTGGAAGTGTTTATGAAAAAGCAACTACTCATGGGAAGTCTTTTAGCTGCTGTTCTACTTCTTTTCACGCCGATGGTCTCAGCTGTTGAATGGACGGCTGTGCAAACGGAATTACGAGCCCTGAATATCCCGGAACCTCGTCTGCAGGATATCCTACCATCTGATGACCAGGGTCCGCAGCCAACCTGCATCATCCTATTGACCGGGTTGATCCTCCTATTAAAATTCATACGCTTTACGATGCAGCATTTCAAACAGATTGTCTTTGGGATAATCGTCCTGATTCTCATCAAGATGTTGGGCGGATGAACGACCACGATTCCTCAGAACCATCACTCTTTTTTTTTAAAAAAAACATATTTCGGTAGTTAAAAACAGCAATATGCTTGGTTTTTTTATATGATCGTCCCCTGGTGGTCCAAAGGCGATTCATCTCAGGATATTCCTATATTTATTAAAACTCTATTTTTTTTCGTTCATTTATGAGAAAATGTCACATAAACATCGCGAAATCCCGTTCAATATGTTTTCTTTTCGTTCTTTTTTTTCATATACCTCCCCTTCGAAGGAAAACATTTATGTACTGGTTCAAGATATGTACTATGGGGGTCTGGACTTTCCGTATAAGAAAGCTTTTACGTTTCAAACCTTTCCTCCCAGATTTTTAACATCACCGGACCCCCCTTTCCTTCTCAACTGACTCATGCTCATCCCTTTCGTGAAATATGTATTTACCCGGTCAATAATAGATTGCTTTCGAGTACTTGTCAACTTTTTTTTTCGTCACAGTAAATGACCACACTCTTTTTTACTCTTGTACTTCTTAGATTCTAGGGATGGAAGATGTGAAAAACACAATTGATGAACACGTTGACCAAATCATTCGAACGGGACATACAGGCGACGAATAAGGGTTGCACGCAGCAGATCAGCAGTAAACTTGTCACTGCAACAATAGGTCTTCCTGTTGTCCATGAATCCTGTCAGTTCAGCGGTATACTGAGCAAAAGCCAGATGTTTTTACCCTGCTATCTTATGGGTTGGAACAGATTTGGTCATCTACTCTCGTCCATAGATACCTTTATACGTTAAAGTGTGCATTTTATTTACTACATTTCAATGTTACGGGGGCATAGAAGGTATGAAAGGAAGTCGTAATAAATTGTTCGTCAAGCCAACGTTATCCATTATCATGGGAAGCATACTCCTCTGCTCAGTGTTCTTTCCCGGTGTCTTAAGCGAGCAAGACGATGTTACTACAAAAGATGTTCAAACTGTGGTTACTCATGCCGATTCCTCCGGCGTAGATTTCCAGGTCTCTTTGGAAAATTATCGTTTTAACACGATTATGAGTACAGGGCGAACCTACGATTGCATTGATATTCTTGCAAGCGGATGCACCAGTGATTATGGAAAGGCTGCGTTACCGACGGTAAGCTACTATGTTGCAGTTCCCCAATCCGCCGAAGTCACCCTTTCGTATGATACATCAAGCCCTGTTATCATTCAAGGGTATGATATCTACCCTGCGCAGTACCCGAAACCCGATGGCGATGGATTTGTTGACCCACCATTTGTGAAGAATGAAACGTTTTATACACTCGATGTGTATTACCCTGACTCCCTGGTAGATATCAGTCCAATCATGTCGATGCGTGACTGTCGGATGGTTCTCATCACCGTGTATCCGATAACGTACAACCCTGCAAAAAAATCAGTAAAGATTTATGATGATATCACGGTCCATGTCGATTTTTCTGGTGGTACTGGGGAATTCATACCAGAAAAATATCGCTCGATTTATTTTCAACCTCTCTTTGACGCCTTTCTCCTGAATAACAACTGTCTTGAGAAACCATCTATCCATACCCCTGAGCCAGGTGTTCGAGATGAAAATCGAGCAGATCTATTGATCGTTGTCTACGATGAGTTTTACGATGCAATATTGCCATTAGCAGAATGGCGGCATCTCTCAGGATTGGAGACAAAAGTAGTACAATGGTCTGATATTGGGACAACCGCTGCTGACTTTCGCACTTACACCGCTGATGCCTACAACAATTGGGACCTTCCCCCATCATTCATCCTTATTGTCGGAGATGCAGACCATGTTCCAGTTAATTATCTCTTCAATAATCCTTACCATGGTACACCAACCGCTACTGATCTCTGGTACGCATGCATTGGTACGAGTGATTATCTTCCAGAAATGCACGCTGGTCGAATATCTGTGGAAAATGCCTCTCAACTCGTAGGAATAGTGGACAAGATACTTGAGTATTCAAAAACACCGTATATGGATGAAAACTGGTTTGATGATCTCCTGCTTGCAGCAAAGCAGGAATCAGGGAGATACTTCGTCGCTACATCTGAAAGAGTCTACAATTTTCTCACCCCCTTAGGCTATACATGTAACCGGCAATATCAGGGAACCACTCCACCAGGATCAACCCAGGGAGTGATCGATGCGATCAATAATGGGGTGATCATCGCAAACCATAGGGATCACGGTGCTTCGGAAAATGATGGATATTCATATACTGGGTGGTCCGCTCCGCAATTTGATACGACTACCATTCAAAATAGTATCTATAATGGCAGAAAATATCCGATTATGTTCAGCCTCAACTGCGATAGTGGCTGGTTCGACGGGGAAACCGACAGTGAACCTGGTAATTACGAATCAATAGGAGAAATCGGTCTCCGAGTAGCAGAACGGGGATTTGTCGCTGTACTCGCATCAACAAGAGTCAGCTATAGTGGTTATAACGATGAATTCTGTGTTGGCCTGTATGATGCCATATGGTCAACGTTCGATCCGAACTACCCAAATGCTGGCTCTGCCAATCCCTATCCCTCTGAGGTATTCCGTGTCTCTCAGGTGATGAACTTCGGAAAACTTTGGATGTATGACAAATATATTGTCCCTGGTGGCTGCTCTCCCTACCCATGGACGCCCAGTGAAACTGTTTCACGAGCAACCTTCGAGGAATTCCATATGCATGGTGATCCATCGATGGAGATATGGACTGAATTCCCACAAGTGATGACCGTTACCCATCCTGATGCAGTGCCATTCGAACCAAGCACCTTCAGCGTGACTGTCACCAATGCAAGTATGGGTCCCGTTGTTGGAGCACTGGTCTGTGTGTCACAGAAGAATGGAATGTATGCGAAGAGCATCACTGACGATACAGGTACTGCGCAGCTCTCCATCGAGCCTCAGAATGGTGAGGACATTACCATTGTCGTTACCACTCATAACTGTCTCCCTTACGCTGGAGAAATTCCAGTGTGGATGAGTGATCCTCCGATTGCTCCTTCGATCCCTGAGGGGCCATCGTTTGGGAGCGCAAAAATTCAGTACACCTATTCTACGAAAACTACTGACCCCGATGGTGATCAGATTTTATATTATTTTGACTGGGGTGATGGAAACTTCAGTGAGTGGGTAGGACCATTTGACTCAGGAATCACCGCAAATGCAAATCACACTTGGATGCAAGGCGGAAACTACACGATTCGCTGCAAGGCAAAGGATATCAACGGAGCGCAAAGCAACTGGTCAGATCCCTTACCTATTCGAATAGGGGTTCCAACCATTGAGATTGGGAGAATCCGCGGGGGCATCGGCTCAATTAACATAGAAGTGAAAAACACTGGAGAAGGTGATGCGATTAGTATACCTTGGACCGTTGAAGTAAAACGATATCCTAACTCACATTATAATGCCTCGTATAATAAAGATTTTAATGGTACTTGTTCGGCGATTCAAGCAGGGGCTACAGAGAAAATTGCTCTTCGATTCATCTTTGGCCTCGGTGGCGCCTTGATAACCGTGCGTGCGTACGAAGCAAAAAAAATGGTTGTTGGCATCGTGCTAGGAATAATCATCATCATTCCTCCTAAGTAAAGGCTACAATCCCACTTCCAAGAATCCTACCTGGATAATGACTACCCTTGCTGACAAACACCATTACTCTTCTTCTTCCAGTATCGTTATCCGGTGTTTCTCCACAAACTCTTTGGCGTTACCCAACCAGAACTTCATCGACGCCTTTTTCTCTACTAACCCTGCGGTCGCAATACGACTAAAATCAACATCATAGGTGATGATCCCCCGGACCTCCGGATGCTCATAGGCTGCTTGCACCAGCGACAAATCCGCAATCGACGGTTGTTTTAAAAAATTTGTTTTAATTTCTTTTAAATCCCCTGGAATCAAGCCCACGGTATAGACTAAAAACATTTTAGGGAGCTGCTTTTCAATGACCGGACCGACCTCTTCAATGATTTGTCGGGTTGTTCCAATACTCATCGACGGACGCTGCATCGACAGTATCGCTTGACAATATTTCCGATGTTTGCTTCGACGGTCAAACGCATAAATCAAGATATTGGCATCCACCAAGTACACGTCATAGGCGATTTTCTTATGCAGAAAATGCCGATAATTCAACAGCTTCCCACATGCACACATATTCTTCCGGCCTCGAACGAGACGGATTCTCCGTTTGCACTGCGGGCAGGTAACCTTCATAGCACAATACTGTAATCTTTAAGACTTTTATTTACTAATCCCTTCAAAATTATGGTTTTCCATTGTATTCCACCAGGATTCGTCACACTGTTCAGGAAGACTGCTTCTCCGTCGTTTTTTTCCTGCTTCAACCGAAAGAGCATACAACAATCTCTACCGAAAGGACTCTTCATTGCACGACCGATTCCTCTGTCCTCTACTGCTCCTTCCTCTGACTGAGATGCAACCGTTTCTTCCGCTCAACATCGGTATAGTGGTGTACCGCTTCCAGGATTTCCTGATTCCATTGTTTCTCCTGCAGCGCCTTCCCAAGCGCGGCGGTGTCGAGTTGGCTGACTTCCTGGAGTTTCCCGTAGTTCCGTAATACCGTTTCGAGCTGTCCGCGTTCCGTACTACTCTTACTCGGAAACACGTATCTCTCTGTCTCCGTGATCCGTACCTTGTTCTTGGTTCCGAACACCACCTCAACATGTTCTTTCTTGGCAAAAGAAACCAACGCCGCCTCCAGCTTCTCCAGCTCTGCGTCCCACTGCAGATTCGCCAGTTTCTGAGCGGATTTGATCTCCGCATAGCGATTCACCAGCAGCACGCCGGAGTCCTTCAGATACTCATCTGCTGGTTTCTCTTGTATCAGATGCAGATGGGACCACTGGGGGCAGCAGGAGTGGT
>JBAZLE010000007.1:0-28990 GCA_041650455.1 Thermoplasmatota archaeon
GTCATAGTTGAAATCAGATACGTCCGCTCCGATCCGTATTATTTCTTTCGCCATTTTTTTTTACCTCCTTTTTTTTTTTTATTCTACGGGTCCTGCATCTTCGAATCCCTCTCGAAGACCCTGACCCGCGTGTTTGGTAAGATTCTCAGGATGGAACAACAGGTCAATGACATTTCGCGCATGCTCGCGTGTTCGTTGGTTTGCGAGTATTGCAAGGTCTTTTTCGTTTTGTGTCTCATCCTCGTACACAAAGACTTCGATGATATGCTTGTTGCACAACAATTGAGTATGGATCAGTCCGGTGCTTGCCTCATGGGCGCATTGTTTGTCGATAGGTTTTGGTCCGGGCATGCCAAGTGCCATGATGATATCGCAGGAGTGTTCCTCGAACAATTTTTTACAGGCTACCGGGAGGTCCTTTATCCCTGGGACGGTGTATCTGCTGATTTGAAATCCTGTAGCAAGATTGTGGAGCTCGTCGATTGCTGCGTGCGCCATGTCATAGCGAGCGAAGGTGGTGTCTGCGATGCCGATTCGCTTCATGGTTCTCCTTCGATGCGTTGCATCTTCTTTTGAAACTCGTGAGCTGCGATGACTTTTTGGATGATTCGACGGGTGCCTTCTAGGTCGCTTTCCCCTTGGTATTTTGTGAGTCGAACAACCTGTACGGTAAGTTTTCTTTTGTTCAACTCGTTTTTTATCGTCTCTATGTCGTGAATCTGGTCAAATCCAAGGGCGATGATATCTGGTTTGATTTCTTCGACGATTGCATACATGTCCTGCTCGTGACCAAGGTATGCTTCATCGACGATTTTCAGTTCTTTGATGAGATTGACTCGTATGTCCTGGGGAGTGATGGGGTCGTGTTTGAGTTTGCGTACCGTTGCATCGGTCGCGACCACCACAACAAGGACGTCGCCGAGTTTTTTTGCTTCTTTCAGGTAATGAATATGTCCCATGTGAAGTAAATCAAAGGTCCCGGTTGCCATTACTTTAACCATTGTTTCCACGCTTTGATAATATCATTTCCTTCAAGGAATACCAGGTTGTTTTTTTCCGCGTAGTTTCGTGCCTCTTCTTTTGGGAGTGCCTTTCCGTGTTCTCCCATGATTTCACAGCCGCTTCCGACCGGGGTGAGTCCTGCCATCTCCAGTAATGATATCACTAGCTCCGTATGACCTTTTCGCTCGTTGAGGAGTTTTTCTGAGGCGATACAGATGGGGATATGCCCCGGGGATCGGAATTCCTTTCCGAGTTCTTGAACCGCGACTTTGCTGTCTTTTTCTTTTGTTCGCTTTACAAGGTCTGCGAATTTTTTCATGGTGAGGCTTCGATCGTTGTCCGTAATCCCGGTGAAAGTCTTCCGATGGTTGATGTACAGGGAGAAGGAGGATTTGGTGTCGTACGGGATGTCGTTTGGAACGAGTGCTCTGAGGACAGGGTAGGAAGGACTGACCTGGGAAAAGAGGTCAGAGAGAAAGGGGAGCTGCAGGGTTTGCGCAGCAGCATGGGACATCATAAGGAAGATGAGCCCGCCGCCGTCCTTTCGCATGCGTTTGATTGCATCAGGGGTGACGAACTGGGAGGCGATGACGAGGTCTGTTTCGCTTTCCCTTGAATCGTTATCATAAATCAAAATGAACTGTCCCTTCTGCAGGGATTCGATTGCGTTTTGTACGGAAATATAAATTCACCTGGGAGGAAGATTTCACAGTATAAAATAAATATTGGGATGTTACTCAGAAATGGGTCGACTTGGTTTGGATTTACTCCGAGAAACCACATACCGAGTAATATACCCAGCAATCCTATTTCTCAAAAGGTTACTACTCACGGTTATGAGGGAATCAACTTGTTCTTTATTATTCTGAAAATCGCCAGAAAATTGTTCTGGATACTTCTTTACTAAATCAATTGCCACGCTCTTGATATGTGTCTGTCGTATATTGCCCAGAGGAATCACCCTTAAGATATAGGCTTCCGGAATACCGTTTGGTTATTTAAAGTTAGTGCGAGGAGGACTCCTGATTCTTTTTTTATGTTCTCTGACCGTAAACATATGAGAAAAAAGGGAAAAACGAAGATTATACTCCGCTTACATACTCATCTTTATCATACGGGGTGACCATCTCTTCTTTAATGACCTCTGAGAGACGCTTAATTCCTTCTCGAATCACCTCGTCATCAGAGTACGAAAAATTTAGTCTCATGGAATTATAATTACTGCTATCCGGATAGAACGCATCACCAACCACATACGCCACCTTCTTTGCAACCGCTCGTTTAAACATCACGCGAGTGTTAACATTTTTTGGCAAGGTGACCCAGAGGAACATCCCACCACCAGGGACTGTCCATTTCGCCTCTTTTGGGAAATATTCCTTCAATGCTTGTATCATCACATCCCGTTTATGTCGATAGAGCTGTTTAATATGTTTAATTTGAATGTCAAGGTACCCACCTTTGATGTACTCATAGGCGACGTATTGTACGAACATATTCGAACAGAGATCAGCGGATTGTTTTGTAAGAGCAAACTTATTGATAATCTCTTCAGATGCGATTATCCATGCAAGTCTAAATCCGGGAGCGAGTACCTTTGAGAACGTCCCAATATAAATAACGCGCCCTTTGGTGTCTAATGATTTTATCGAAGGGATTGGTTCTCCTTCAAAGACCAGTTCTCCATACGGGTCATCCTCAACAATGACAAAATCATACTCCGATGCGATTTCAAGCAGCTCTTTTCGATGTTCAAGCGAGATGCTTTCTCCAGAGGGGTTCTGAAACGTTGCGACCGCATACAGGAACTTCGGGGTAATGCCCGTTCGGTGAAGCCGCTTCAGGTTCCGCCGAAGGGAATCGATGTCAATTCCCTCATCATTCATCGGGATGCATTCGCAGTTCCCTAGATACGCGTGAAACGCCTGAATGGCACCAAGGTAGGTTGGTGCGCTCGTGATATAGGTGTCACCAGGATCTAATAAGTTATATGCGACAAACGACAGCGCCTGCTGAGCACCACTCGTTATGAGGATATCATGAAGTTCACAATCGATTCCCTTTCGTTCTCTCATCCTCTGCGCAAGGACATTTCTGAGCTGCGTTAACCCTTCGGTCGTCCCATATTGAAGGGCGTTATGGATGTTGGTCTTAAACACCTTCTCGATACATTCATGGATGACGTCAACCGGGAACGCCTGAGGATTTGGTAACCCCCCCGCAAGAGAAATGAATCCTGGGCTCTGCGTGAGTTTCAATAACTCTCGTATCTCCGAGGATTTCAGGTTTTTTGAACGTGTTGAGAACAAACGGTCGTAATTAACTACCATAAAAATGCCCCGTGCCTGTAATCAGTTCTCTTATTTTAAAATTTGGGATTGGCTAAAAACGTCTCTTTCCATGCAATTATTGGTGCTACGACACAGAGAACTCAGGACAACTACCACAAAAGAAAGAAGGTGGGCCCGGCCGGATTTGAACCGACGACCAACTGGTTATGAGCCAGTCGCTCCACCAGTCTAAGCTACGAGCCCACACAACGGTACAGCCCTTATCAGCGTACTACTACTTAAAATTTAAAGACACCAACAAAGAGGAAGGTTCTTTAAACAAGAGAAATATCCGGCTTTGTCATGCGGGAGCTAGTGACATTAGCAAAATATCCATTCTTACAAGACACACGACGATTCATCAAAGAGAACGGACCATCGATCCATGAATTACTCCATGAACCTCCGTACGAGCGAGCACGGATCATCAGCATCGAACGCTTAGACAATGCCTTGAAAAACCGAGACGTAGGCAAACGCAGTCTTGCCAACGAGTCCGACTGTATCATGGAAATCTTATCCTATCCCTTAGCCCGCATGGTCGCAGTCTGCATCGGTGATCCCTTTTTTAAAAAACGATACGCTCTCGGAGAAGCAGCCCATGCGTATAAGTATCTTCTTACTGAGTCCACCTCGTTCCTTCTTACCGTCGCCCAGGAACTCGACGTCACGGTTCAATACAACCAAGAGACAACCATCATGAAGATATATTTCAAAGATTATCTCCGGAACGCACCAACGCGATACAAGGAATGGAAAATGGTTAATCGTGGGATTCACGGAGGGTTTCTCACCATCACCCAGAAGGACCTTGCGAGAATCCTTCTAGAAGCGCTTCGGGAACGCATCAACAAAGAACTCGTTGCACGGGAGTGCGATACAAGCGTCTCCACGACCTTTTCTACCGATATTCAGCGGTTCCAGAACATGCTTGCCCTTCAGAAGAAAAAAATGGAAACAACACCAGTCGGGAAGGTCAGCATCGAGAAACTCCCACCGTGCATGAAAGAGATCCTCTCCGCGATTCAATCTGGGGAAAATGTACCACATATGGGAAGGTTTGCCTTGGTCGCATTCTTAAGCTCGTTGAAACTCGGAACCAATGACATTCTGAAGCTTTTCAGTACCGCCCCTGATTATCAGGAGGATAAAACCCGATATCAAGTTGAGCATATCACCGGGGCGTCCTCGTCAACAGAATATAAATGCCCCGGGTGCGAAAAAATGCGGACCTATGGGATATGTCCTGTCGATAAAATGGATGAGCTGTGTAAAAAAATACGTCATCCACTCAGTTATTATAGCTATAAATGGAAACAGGAGAAGAAGAACCAATGAAACACTTCGTTACCTTTGAAGGCATTGACGGTTCAGGAAAATCGACTATCTCAAAACTGGTGTTTGAAAAACTACGGACGGCTGGGTACGATGCCATCTGGACCTATGAACCAACTGATTCAACGGTAGGTAAATTTGTCCAAGAATGCATCCGGTCGCAGTCTGATCCGTTCATCACATCGTTTACCTTTATCGCTGATCGTATCCTTCATTGCAAACAAATCCAGCAATGGGTGGATGCAGGAAACATCGTCTTATGCGATCGGTACGCCGAATCGACCTACGCGTATCAGGCTGCTCAATTGGAATCAGAACTGAAGAATCCAATACAATGGCTTCAAGAGCTCTCAAAAGATAGGATCCTCCTGCCGGACAGAACGTTCCTGTTCGTGATCGACCCGAAAGCATCCCTTGCACGTATTCAACATCGAACAGAATTAATCCCCTTTGAACGACTCGTATTTTTAGAAAAAGTCCATGCGAATTACCTGAAGGTGTCAAAGGGAGGCCGGTTTCTCCATCTGGATGCGACCCAACCGATCGAAACCCTCGTCCAACTCTGTTACGACGACATCCTGAGATAAAAAGAGATGAACGCTACTGTTCTTCTTCGTCCTCAGTGTCATCCTCGTCCGCAGCACAGGCCGCCTGTGGGTTTGACGCAAGAAACCGTGCTCGTTGACCAACGATAAACAGCTTTGCGATGAAGGTGATTTCGTTTGCCTCTTCTTTGCTTGACACTTGTCCGACGATTAACATAGTTCTCAATCATAGGTGTTGTCCTCTTCTTTTAAAGGGTTTGTTGTACAACTGATACCAGGTGTCATTATTATGAGTGCTAAAAAAAGAAAAATCACTACATCCAAGCATCCAGACCTTTCTGTTCGGTCGCAGCAATATCGGACAACCCAAAGGCACCCTGTACGTAGTTTTCGATCATCTTCTTATACCAGTCAAGATCGATTTCTTCCCGCTTCTTGACCAGATCAACGGGATACATATAATCAATCGGTTTCACCCCGCTTTTCGAAGGTTTTGCGATACCGGGGAGTGGTTTTTTTGTGATGACAAACTTCATCTTGACCCTACTTCGAATCGGATGGCCCAGCAGTTTTTCGAGTGCTTCTGCCCGCTTGCCAAACGTCGATGCCGATCCATCTTGGTTCAACTTATACCGTTTCTCTGGTTGAACCGATTGAATCAGAGTCAAATCATTCAGATCCACGCTTGCAAGATCCAGCTGGGAGACAATCTCTCTTGTGATTGTTTTAATACTCTCCTTGACCTTTACACGCGCATCCTCTTCTTTTTCCCAACAGGGGTTTTCCTGCAGCACTCGCATCATGATTTCCGCCAGCACCTTCCGCGCGATGTTTGCTTTATCAGATCCCTTGAAATTATTGCCTTTCGTGGTCATCTCGACTTTTCCATTTTTCTCATCAAAAATCAAATAGTTCTTATGCTTGACAAAAATCATCCCATCATGCTGCTCTGCTTCTAACTCAAACTCTGGATATCGTAACTCGCTCTGCCATTTCTCGTTACATCGTTTGATAGCAGCAGTCGCAACCTCTGGTTTGGTAATCCATTTTTCCTCTTCGGAGGGGAGCGTGACTCCTAAGGCTTTGGAAAAGCCTGGGAGGTTGCCCATTGAACGCGAACAACCCATGTATATCCCATCGGTATCACCATAGACCACCCGGATATCCTGGTTATTGAGTTGCTCCAACGTGTCTGCAAGGATCATCTGCCCTTTCGTAGTGATCGCAGCAGCGCCCCAGAGGTTGAACTGCCGTCCAGTCACCGTGGGGGCTGCAAGGATTCCATGGGTCCCTGCGTTCCGGGCGCCCTTCATGCTCTGATACATCATCTTCAGACTCTCAAGCTCAGAGGTTGGTACCTTGGATTTTGTCTCTTTTAATTCTTTTTTTATCTTACTAATGATGTTCATGATGCCTGTCATCGCACAGTTCACGACCCCGGGGTGCGTATCAATGCGTATCCCAACCATATAGCCTTTATCAGCATAGGTGTCCTGCTTCGTGATCTCTCGCCAGTTGACATCCCTATTTTTCAGGAACTCCTCAGAAAGCTTCTTCAACCATACCCACGCATCCGGTTTTTCATCTCTGGTCGCAAGACGAACGGTATCTGCCCCGATGTTCATCGCCTTTAAAATGGTCGGGTACATCGCCCCGACATCAGCGACCACCACATGGTACCAGGGGATGAAATGCGAATGTGCTTCTTTGTCTGGTTTGATGGTCATCCCCCCCGGCATATGGTAATTGACGATCTCCTCGTCATCATCAGCGCTGGTCTGTTCTTTATAAATTACCTGCGGGTATTGCACCCAGTCAGGCATCTCTTCACCATATTTCAATACCCGGATGAAATCCTTTGACAACTGTTCCCGTCGTTGTTTTGCGAGCCGTATGATCTTCTCTTTCGTAGGGAGACTGCCGAAATCTTTCGCGAGCATCTGTGCAATGGATTTAACCCGGCAGATCGGTGGGATGATTTTTTTCTGTGACGCACCACGAAGCAGCGCCATGTGATCCCACATATTCACCGCTCCTGAAGAAAGCAGCATATCAAAGGGCATACAGGTGGTAAACGACAGGGGGAGCGCTTGTTGGAGAAAATGTAACGACACCCCGATCTGCTCTTGAACATCCTGCTTGTTATAGGTCATGGTCCGGTCATCGAGTTTGATCTGGGATGGGGCTAAGTACACCCGATTCTCAACAACGATATTCAGAAACGGAGCTAAGGATTTTAACCGATAATCATCCAGCCACGGGTAAAACTTCCGTGCAGCAAGATACGTATCGAAACTACAGGGATACACCTGAACAATCTCCGCTCCCATGATACCAAAATGAAAGGATTTATCCTGCCGGCAATACAGGGAAGTAAAATTCTGAAACGTTTTTTTCTCATCCTCTGATAACTGATCCTGTTTCGTTTTTAACAACCAGGTTATTCGACTATGGACATGGACGTTATCGAAACCAAGGATGTTATGTCCTGAGATGATATCCGCAGTTTTCGCTTGTTTGCAGAACAGGAAAAGATTCGCGATTTCCTCATCGACGCTCCGAGCGAGGTGTTGGTGGACCTCCACGTCCTTCCAATGCACTGGGGCATCCCGGAATTCAAAGCTGAATTCTTCAGTCTGCAGGTTCTTCTCTGATTCTATGGTAAGATCACAACAAGCGTATCCGAGAATGTCGATGGGGATCTGTGGTTTTCCTTCCTCAAACTGAGTCGTCTCAATATCGTAGATGAGTACCTTCAGTTTTTTCCTCTCCCCCTCTGTATCGAACAACCATGTTTTCCCTTCTGCAGCAAGATCGACTAAGGCACGCTGATGGTACGGGATATCATGCTCAGCGGTGAATAATTCATGTTCGAAAAACAGATAATCACTGAGTTCAGGGACCAGGTAGGATTCTTTTGTATAGACTTTGAACACCTGTCGTGTTTTCGTAAAATCACAAAAACTCCGGTAGGTCTCCAGCTCACCAATATCAGTGATTTTCGATAACTTCGGATGGTCTGCTCTGTTTTGTTCCCATTGTTTCAGAAGGTGGTTCCGAGCTGTTGCCGCGTCGACGGTGGCTGGGGGGAACGCGAGAAAATACGGGCGGTGCAGCTCAGAGACAAGTTGTGGTGTTTTTCCTTGACAGTACAGGTAATTTGGTGAGAGACCTAAAAGCATATTACGCATGACCTCGTTTCCCCCGTTTTGATTTTATCCGGTAATACATTAGATGTACTATAAAGCTTCGAAGGAATAATTATAAGAGAGTTCCTTGATGTTACGCTTGGATTTCATGACCACACAGATAGTGTTTTCCGATGAATTCAATAAACATGATACCGCGGATCACCCGGAGAATGCAGACCGTCTGTACGTGATGCTGGATGCTTTGGAACAAACACCATTTTACAAAGAGCTTCAATTCATCAAACCAAAAATGATCTCTGAAGAACTGTTACATGAGGTGCATTCTAAAGAGATGATCGAACGGATAAAAGAAATCAGTGAGCATGGGGATTCCTGGATTGATCTCGACACGTACGTCTGTAAATCTGATTATGAGACAGCACGGCTTGCTGCAGGCGGTGTTCTTCAGGTATGCAGAAACGTTGTCAAAGGTGATGCGCAGAACGCGTACGCCTTAGTCAGACCACCCGGTCATCATGCCTCAGCGGAGCGGTCCATGGGGTTTTGTTTGTTTAACAATGCCGGGCTCGCTGCTCATGAATTATCGAAAAAGAAAAAACGAGTTCTTATCTTTGACCATGACATTCATCACGGGAACGGGACGCAATCGATTTTCTATGAACGAAGCGATGTGATGTATCAGTCGTTCCATTTATCACCACATTATCCAGGGACCGGTGCGGTGTCTGAGATTGGCGAGGGTGATGGGAAAGGGTATACGGTGAACGCCCCACTGGGGTTTGGGCATGGTGATGGGGCAGTCTCACAGCTTTTTGATGAAATATTTCTGCCGATTACCGCACAATTCAAACCGCATCTCATCATAATCTCCGCGGGATATGACTCGCATCATGCGGATCAACTCGGTGGTTTGAAGCTCTCCGCGAATTTTTTCGGTGAAATGATACGACGATTTCAGGGTATCCAGCCAAGGATCGTGATTACCCTGGAGGGTGGGTACAACTTCCAGTGGCTTGGGAAATGCTTCCTCTCTCAACTGGGACAATTAGCCTCTCATCCCCTTCGGTTTGAGGACAAGATAAAAGGAAATGACGACGCAACTGCAGTCATCAAAGCAATGAAAAAAGAATTACAGGAGTACTGGGGCCTCTAAGGTGTTTAATCAAAGATCATGCCCATGCCTGTCGCGGCGGAATCCTCTTGTTCTTTAATTTTCTCTTCGATTTTTTTTGCTTTTTTTTCTGCCAGCTTTTTCATCCCGAGTTCCTTGGCAAGCTCTTCAGCGCGTTTGAGTCCTTCGGCGCTTCCCTCGACTTTCAAATACGAGACCGCTTCTTTCATGTCCAAGGAATTCGCGTCACGTATCACGATGCTTTGTCTGTTGACAATATCGTCCTGCAGAATGGTTTGGATTTTCGCTGCTTCTGCTGATTTCACTTCGAAGATCACATAGGCCATGTACAGTCACCTTGCTGTTGCGGATAGAATTATTCTATTTAAATCTACTCTTGTTTCAACACCTTTCCGTTTTCATCGATTTCCTTCTGTCGTATTCTCGATGAACGGATCGGGGTCCCATCTTCGGAAAGAACAAAGGGGATCACAATGATTTGTAACGGTGGTTTTCCACGTTGTGATCGTTTTCGGTTGATTTCTTCAGCGGTCGGTGCGGTTTCAGAGGTGACGATAATCACATCAAACTCCCCGGTGACCGCAGGGCCAAATTTGGTTCGGATCGGTTGAATAGTAGTTTTTATTAGGATTTTTTCTTCTGTCAAGAACTGCAGGATCGCTTGTTTTCTCTTTTGAAACGACGCGATTGTCCCTTTCTTTTTTGTCATTGCTGGTGACGTCACTCCAATAAAAACAGAGCCGGTGGGTCCTGCGGTCTGATACGCGGTCCGGAGAAGTTCTTTGTGTCCTTTATGTAACGGAGAAAACGTCCCACCAAGGCAGACATTCATACCAGAAACAATACGCAGCGAATCTTTAAATCTATGTTTTCGGAAAACTATTTAATTCTGTGACATGATGCATCTTCTGGTAAAAGGATGGGATTATGAGGATGAAACATTCGATGGTTCTTGTGGTAAGCCTTAGTTTTTTGGTATTGAACGGTCTTTCGCTCTTCTGTTTTAGTGATCCTGCGACCGCTGCAGGACGAGAAATCTATGTTGATGATAGTTTCTCATTCCCCAGAGATGGCACCGCGGAACATCCGTATCAAACCATCACCGAGGCAATTACTCTTGCCAACGATGGGGACACCGTGTATGTCTTTAGCGGGACGTACAATGAAACACTGGTCATCACTAAACGCATCTCTCTTATCGGTGGAATCGATGATCAACCAAGTATTCTCTTTCGTGGGATGGAACACAAATACCTCATCGAAATTTCTGCTGATTTTGTCACGGTAGAAAACTTTGTTCTCCAGGACCCAGGGCGTTTTATTTCCTCCATATCAGGTGCGCTTATCCATGTGACATCAAACAATGTAGTCTTACAAAAGAACAATTTTTCACAATGTAACCTCTGGGGAATTTATCTTGATTCCTCCAATGATAACACCATTAGTGGAAATATAATCAACGACACCAAGGGAGTGTTTGTTTCTTCCTCAAACAACAACGTGTTTTCCAATAATAATATCTCCAACTCAAGTGATGCAGGGCTGAATGTGCGTTCTTCCATACGAAATATCTTCTATCAAAATTCTCTGACCAAGAACCGGTACGGGATGTATGTAAAGGATTGTTCGAACATGAATATCACTCAGAATTGGTTTAATGAAAACCTTTTTCATGGTATCTATTCGACAGCAGATACCACGGATGTGATTCGTGGTAATTCTTTTGAAAAGAACGCAGGGAATGGCATTACTCTTGATTCATATGATTGTATTGTTTCACAAAACCTGTTCAACCATGGTCAAGTCGGTATCAGTCTACAAAGAACCGGTTGCCGGATTAGCAATAATTCATTCCAAAACATCAGCTCCACAGCGCTTTCTGCTATTCAAACAAGCTCCAATAACATCATCTCCCTCAATCATTTTACCCAGAATACACTCAATGCACGAGAGCAAGGCAGGAATCACTGGGATGATGGGGCCCAAGGGAATTACTGGGATGACTATAACTACGTCGACCGAGATTACGACGGCATCGGGGATAGACCCTATGTGATTGCGACCGGTGGATATGACCACTATCCGCTAGGAATGTTCTTACAACCACCAGATAAACCTTCAAATCCATCACCTGTGGATGATAAAGAGAATGTCGGCTTGTCGGTCACCCTATGGGTGACGGTGACGGATCCAGATAGTGCTATCATCTCGGAAGTCTCCTTCTATAATGCGGCGAATAACGTCAGGATCGGCTATGTTCGGAACGTGGTGAACGGCAAGAACGCCTCCTGTAGCTTCACGTTACCGTTTGATACGACCTATGCATGGTATGTGATCGCGAATGACAGTTTGCAGCAAAACCAGTCAGATATTTGGTTTTTTACCACAAAACAACGTCCCCCTGAGAATCAAAAACCAGTCGCGAACCCTGGCGGCCCCTATATCACGAAACTGAATCAATCAATCTCCTTTGACGGCTCTCAGAGCATCGATCCTGATGGGAATATCACGTTTTATCGATGGAATTTTGGTGATGGAAGCAGTCAGATCCTTAGCATTTCACCGGAGCATACCTATGCAGATCCCGGGGTATATATCGTGACGTTAACCGTGGTCGATGATGATGGACGGAGCAGTATGGCAAATACGACCGCGACCATACAAAGTGATATTTTCATTAATACCCCTCCAGTAGCGACCTGTGTTGCTCCCTCAACTGCGACCGTAGACCAGGTGGTGACGTTCGATGCTTCATTGAGCAATGACAGCGATGGGACCATTGTCGGATACCGTTGGGATTTCAACGGTGATGGAACGTTCGATACCGACTGGGTGACAACCTCGGTGACCAACACCACGTTTTCTTCTCCTGGGTCCTTCGTCGTCACCGTGGAAGTCATCGATAATAACGATGCAGTGAGTTCCTATTCAACCACTGTTGCTGTCACCGAGGCTCAAAAAGGCCTCCCTGGCTTTGAGACCCTCGCAGTCTTGGTTGCTCTTCTAATCGGCCTCTTCGTATATACTAAATATAGATAAGTATCGTATTATAAGGCCAAACCATTTTTTTTTCTTTGAAGAGCATTACGATATATGAAATCTTCTCCTGTTTCCCTCCGTTGAGGTAGTGGTTGATGGTCAAAAAAAAATGATCCACTTAATGCTTTATAGCATCAGGAAGAGTGTCAGACAACCCCCGATAATCGGTTGATGTATCAGATAAATCGCTAAGGAATGCTGCCCTAACCAGGAAAAGAGTTTCGTTGGGGTGTATCTTGAGAGATCTGGGAGGAGGTATCTCCTCTTGTTATCCTTATACAGGATATTCCCAAGGGCGATGCCAAGCAGACAGACTCCAAACCACGGTAAGATGGGGAAATAATCAATCGTATGGGCTGCAATCTCTGGTTCATGGATTCCAGCAGCAAGTTCCGCCATATTTGGATTTTCAGCATTAAAGAAAAACCCCACAGCCAAACCTGTGACAATGACCAGCGTCGCTAAAATAACATTCATGGATTTCAATCTCAGCAGAACCGAACTCAAGATGATGCAGCAACCAATGCAATGAAGTACTCCGAAGAGAATCGGTCGATCAGGGAGAAACACTGCGGTAAGAAGGGTAAGTAGCATTCCGAGGTTCAGGATCCATAGCCCACGTTGTATCGTTCGAAAAAACATCTTTCTCGGTTGGTCTTGGTATTTGTTATGGTTCACCGCTTGGCAGACTCCAACGAGCAAGAAGAAAATAACTGGCACGATAATATTAAAGGAATAGAGCACCTCGTTGAGCGGCAGGATTCCAAAGTAATCCAAGTCCCAGAAAAAGTGAAGGATGATCATGAAAAGCAAAGCAAATCCTCTCAGGATGTCAAGCTCAATGAAACGTTGAGAATGCAGACTATATCCTATTCTTTCTGGATTCATTGGTGTTCCTTCTCCTTCTCTCATCTATCGATTTCTTCTCTGTGTCATCTTCTTTTGTCTACTGATTCTATTTAAAGATATCCTGGAAAAATACCACTCTTCCTCATAGGAATAAGAAAATTGAGGGGAATCTTTCGATGTCTCAGCATAGTAGGTCCTCATGAGTCGTGGATTATATGAACGGAGGCTTTAGACGTTTACTGTCCAATTTCCAAGCAGTTCGCTCGTCGGGAGATAGGTCAACGTCACGGTAATATCACCAGGAACATCCCAGACAAAGATATTGTCACCGACCGAGACATACGCAGAAATTGTAGTGGTCGTCCCGATTCTGGCAAGACCGTTGTAATTCGAGTCTTGCACCTGCCAGCTCGCTGGGGGCGTCGTGGTAATTGCGATGTCGCTCCATTTGACGTTGGCATCTATCGATCGAATAACGACTCGATTTAATGCTGAATCGGTTGTACACTCGATATCCGGTGTTTCTGGTGTGCCCTGTTGACCTTTCTTTGTCAGAATGATGTCACTTGTTCCTGCTTTTGTTAACGTGACGGTGTTTCCATTATTTGAAAATTCGTAGGTATAACACTGTGTGTTGTTATAGAGGCAGATCTGAGTATCTTGAACCATCCATGTCCCCTTATTCGTCGTATCTTCCTCAAGTGTGCTGTTGCTGTTAAATTTCCACAGAACGACGCCTGCCTGTGTATTGCGTTCCCATTCTCCGACAAATCGACTATCAGCACCGCCAAGCGGGCTCGTACCATCGAGAAGATAGACTAAAACGATTGCGATAATGACCACTGCTATGATAACTGCCAAAATACCAAGGAGCATTTTTTTGTTTGGTTTCTTTTTTGGTTTTGGTTGTTCTGTGGCTTTCGGTTGTTCCTCCTGTTTTTGTGGTTCAGGTGGCATCGGATTGACCGGTTGTTCTTCAACTTTTTTTCCGCATTGTAAACAATATTTCGCATCGTCTCGTAGTTCAGCTCCACACTCAGAACAATGGTTTGTCATGTTTTTAGTCCCACTCCTATATTAAAACATCATAACAATTTTTTCTTTAAAAATCTATGCTCGTCTATGAAATTAAACACAATCATTTTGAAATCATTTTCTTTAAGAAGCCGACGGGAGGCTACGGAAAAAAAGTCATGAGCACTACCTTAAAAACAAGGAGAAAATGCATGATTTTTCATACTCTATTCATAGTATTTAAAATTCATGACAGTTTGTTTGTTTTTGATGAATAATAAATCTTGTTGAAGTATTCTTAGGGTTCACATCCCTCCTCTGCACAAAAAAATATTATCCGTAATAGTAGCTTTGAAACAAACAGTTTCAAGACCTCGATGATTTCGTTCTACTGCCCTCAAGATACAGATTCAAACAAATAAGAAGATTATTTCAACCATCAACCTTTTTTTCAAATAATTAGCACGTATCATTTCTCAGATTCGGACACGTAACGTTTAATCCGTTGATACACGTCAAAACAGAAACTTATGGCTCAAAACCAACGAAGAGCAAGGGAATATAGACGCCCTGTTCTTTTGTATATAAACGTACGATCGGAATATCTGGTTTATTCCAAGCAACTTCATCGGTAATTTTCCAGCCATAATTAAGAGAGGTCCCACTACAGAACGCTTGAACATCTGCAGTGACATCCCATTCCATCCAGACCCCTGTTGATGAAGGAACGATCGCAGAGGACGTCGACTGAGGCGCATAGGTTGGTTGCGTATTCCAGGTCACGACCTCTTCGTCCCATATGTTGGTGACCGGGTGGAGTCGTAATGTTCTCCCCGCAGGATTGGTATCCTTCCATGCATAATAATACATCTGCAAATATGAGTATTGTATTGAAGCGTTCGTTGGCAAGGCTGAAATATCAAAGTAAATCAAGCCATCATATGCCCACCCCGAACCTGAACCATATTCATTTCTTAAGGTCATTTCAAGTTTATCGCCAAAATTATTATTCGGGTCATTATGTCGTATCCCTGTATCATCATTCGGCTCAAAAACCAATGTACCTTCACTTGTTGTCCGAAAAACAAAGGCTCTTCTCATCCAGTACACACCATCGGTCACGTTTACAAACCATATATAATTCGTAAAATACTCTAATCCGCTGATAACAACACTGTATCGACCATTAGCGACCCCCGTCATCGCCCCTGATCCAACATCTGGTTGTGTCTCAACCGTCCAGTTCATGAGATCACCTTGATAGTCCATCAAATCGAAACTCACATTCAACGTCCAGATAGGTACAAATTGTGCGTTGTTTTTTGGTAACGGATTTGAAATAATTGGAGCTGCAAGCACCGTTGTAAATGTGTATTCCCTAATAGTTGTATCCTTGCCATCTGATACTTCGACTCTCCAGGTGTAATTGGTGCTGGTTTCCAACCCTTGAATCGGAATACTATAGATACCATTCATTTTGAGTGTTCCACTCCCGCTACCAATGAACGGGGAAGTAGTGACCTGATACATCATGAGATCAAGATCGGCATCCTGAATACGAAACTGTAACTCAGATACGCTCAAAGGAACATTTTGTTGTCCATCAGCAGGTGAGATATCAGAAATTATAGGAGCTGTATTTAATGGATAATATTGGATATATTCAGCGGAAGTTAGTGCAAACAGTGCATACCCGATATATGCATAATATGTGTACCCGGGGATGGCATAGGAAAGACCAATTCCCATGAAGCCCGCCGTCAACCCTGTTTGCGCTCCTTGGGCAGCATACCCTCTCCCAGTGACCAGATTTGCTGCCATTGTCACTCCGTTTCCCAACCAGAGCATCGCGAGACGTGGTCGTGGGAGAAGAAATAACGGTAGGAGCATGCCTCTGCCTGAGCTTCCTATGCTGCATAGCGCACAGGTCCCCAGATTAGAAGAGGATCGCGGTACAGATTTATTGTTTCCTGAATGTTGCAGCGGCTTAGACCAGGGAGGTGAAAGAATGGAAAGATAGGTTTCTTTTGAAATCCCCTTTGGGATGAGCCCTTTTTGATCTAGCAAATCAACAAACGCGTTTTTTAAAACTTGGGTTCTCTCGCTAAGAGGATGTTGAGTCATCTCAGATTTCAGTTCTTCTACCATGTCAAAAATCATAGTCGCCTCCTCTTGGGCTAAAGTGACTTCTTGTGTGATTTCACGAGTCTTCCCAAATGCAACACAGGTGAGTACCGACTTTTCCACTGATTCATAGTTCCTCAGCTGAAGAGAGATTGGTTGATTGTTTTTCATCAGGGACATGCCAGTAAGACTTGGCAGACAATATCCAACGATAAAAAGAGTAATAATTCCAAGGACAATCCCTCTTTTAATCAAATATAATTCCAACATTTTTTTGCCTCCCTTTTTCAATGATTGTACAATAAAACTCCTCTATAAAAACGTATCCCCCAAAACAGAAGTTATGACGCGATTTATAGAGGGTCAATGATTTTTTTTTTTTTTTTTTTGCGACATTAAAAGAAAAAAATAAGAAAAAAATTGGGGTTTAGTAACCAAATAAATTTCGTAGTAGTGGAAATGCTTGTGGGAACCGCTCAAGCAATCTCATCCAGAATTGTAGGACTGGTATCTCGTAAGAGAATGGCATCGTTACTGTAAGAGTCGCCCATTCGCTCTCTGCGTCATACTTGTCCTTCGCTTTCACTTGTATCTTATAGATTCCTTGTTTGTCCCAATCGTGGTTCATGGTTTGTTCTTGGCCCGAAGGAAATGGACCTATCCATCCCGTGTTTGAATCATCGCCCCAGTCAATAAAATATCGAACATCATGAGACTCTGGATCTGTGGTAACAAATGAGTAATTATAGAGACAGTTTGCCTTACCCCTTCTTGGACCAGTGATGATTGGTTGTTGAGGGGGTTCTTGAGAGATTACAATTGTACATGGATCTGACCACGCACTCTCCTCATTAAAAATATCTTTTACTTTCGCTTTAATAAGAAATGATCCTATATCATACCAAGTATGATTTACGTGTAATACCTCACCAGTTGTATATGGTCCAACCCATTTTTCATGGGTACCATCACCCCAATCAATATAATAATAGAGACATTCAAATCTGGAGTTTTGTAAAATAATCGTGAAATCGTATTTCTGCTCGATTTTTCCAGACGTAGGGCCACTAATCAAAGGGGCATCTGGTGGATTGTGTGTACCGTTGTAATAATGATACATGAGAGGATAATGATCTTGATTGCTACCACCTGCAATTTCTTTGGGAGTATCGCCAATGCCATCTGATCCAGGAATATTCTGCTCGGGGCCATGATAGTAATCATGACCGGTATAATCAGTCCAGTAGTTACCGCCATCAATCAAGGGATCGAAAGGATCAACGTATCCGTTATCCCAGATATTGGTATTTTCATCATAAGCATTTGCTGTATTATACATGAAATTATTATGATGGATTAAATTATTTTCACAGGAATGTCCAGGTGGGTAGCTCGGACATTTTATGTATATACCATAGCTATTGTGGAGAAAGTGGTTCCCCTGAATGATATTATAGTCAGTGTATGATGCCTCGGCTTCAGTGAGACAAATCCCATAATTAACGTTGTTCAGAAGAGTATTTCCAGTTATTTTATTGTAAGATCCTTTAATAAGAATCCCATGACCGCCATTACCCAGGATGATATTATTAGAAACAGTCACATTCTCATTTGTATTATACGCGTTTTCTAACATAATCCCTTCTGCACCGTTGGAGCGTATCGTATTATTAGAGTATATAATATTGGAGGAATACATCATATAGAGTCCTTTCTGTTTGTTAGAATGAATTGTATTTTTTTTAATGAGGGAATTTGATGCATGATACGCGTAAATGCCATGACGACCTTGGAAGATTATGTTATCCGTGATGATAAGAGAGTGTGACCAGGAAATTCTGACAGCGTCATTCAAACCGTTATTCGTAAGGGTAAATCCACTAATATTTGTTTGACTACCGCTTTGAATGAACACAGCAGTACCCGTAGAACCATAAATCATTGTTGTATCTTTGTTTTCACCAACCAAATTAATACTTTTATTAATCAGAACTCGTTCGATATAAGGTGAGCTATCATCATAGACAAAAATTGTATCTCCGCTTGTCGCATTATCGATTGCATCCTGAATCTTCGTATAGTTACCTGGGCCACTTCCACCGACATAGAGAATAGTTACCCGTGACCTTTGTGTTGGTATTGTATTGTTAGCATGTGCTGACAGGACAGGACATACGATAAGAATTATGAGGATAATCCCAAACGTAAACTCTTTTTTTATTAATAGATTTTTCTTCATAGCTTTTCCTGCATTTTACAGCTTTATTACGATGTTCTCTTGTGATATACATTTATTTTCTTACTGGGTACTCCCAAGAAGGTGACGAAGTATCGGAAACGTATGAGAGAGATGTCCAAGGATTTTCATCCAGAACTGCATGAATGGTACATCATACGAATGGGGCATGGTCACTGTAAGGGTGCCCCAGTCACTTTCTGAATAGATGACATCCTTTGCTTTGCACGTGATGGAAAACGTTCCTTTTTCTGACCAAGAGTGCTCCCTCGTTATCTCTTCCCCTGAAAGATAGGGACCAATCCACCCAGTGTTCGTGCCGTCCCCCCAGTCGATATAATAGAATACGCTGTCTTCTTCAGGGTCGTTTGCGACAAAGGTATAGGGATATAAGGTACCTGCTTTCCCCGCCTCTGACCCCTCAATGCTTGGTGTATTTGGTGGTTCGGTGAAAAACCCCTCTGCGTCCAAGGCGTGGTTCAACCCTGTTTTTTCCCAGACGATCGACCCTGCGGGATTCACTTCAATCACGCGTTCATATTCTGTAATTAGGGTATTCCCATTGGGTAGGCGTTCCGCATCCAAAGGGTAGTTCAACCCTGTTTTTTCCCAGACGATCGTTCCAGCGGAATTCACTTCAATCACACGATTAACGATAATTTCAGTGATAAGAGTGTTTCCATTAGCGAGTCTCTCTGCATCACTAAACGCAACCAGCTCTGGTACGACTGGGTATTGCCAGACGATGGTTCCTGCCGTGTTCACTTCGATGACTCGCCCACCGTAATAGCCTGGGCCTTCAACAATCATGGTATTTCCATTCTCCAGACGTTCCCCGTCCACGGGTTCATATACTCCTGTTTTTTCCCAGACAATCGTTCCTGATGGATCGACTTCGATCACTCTATCATATTCTGTGATCAGGGTGTTCCCATTTGAGAGACGTTCTGCGTCAAAAGGTTCAGAGCTTGTCATCTTTTGCCAGACGATCGTCCCGGTAATATCAACTTCGATGACATTGTATTGATTCGTCATCAGGACATTACCGTTCTCAAGTTTCTCAGCATCAGTAGGGATGATGCCCGTTTTCTCCCAGATGATGGCCCCGGTCGTGTCTATTAACGTAACGCGAAGTCCATGTTCTTCGGCGATTAAGACATACCGTTCTGATTGATTAGTATTCATCGGAGATTGAGAAGTTGGGCTTTCTTTTTTTATTTCGATTGCACCGGCAAAAACGATTGTTCCAACCATCAGCATGCAAACAAGACCGCTTACTATTCTCGTTATCATCATTTTTATTCCTCCTTTTAGAATTATAAAGGTTACCATGTATATAAATTTATATACATAACGGAGAGTAACAGATAATTACACAACTCTTTTCTGTTTTTCAAAGAGGGGAATTGTCATCTCGATATCTGGGTTTTTCTTCTATTCGGAGCATTTTACATTCTAATTCGTTAATGAATATTGATAATGTGCATATTCATCCCTGCTTAGAGAGCCTTTCGAAGGAGCACGGAGTAAAAGTGAAAAAACCACAAGAAGATATTACTTACTAATTCAGAATCCTCAAAAGGTATCCATTACGAGTGTATTTTGCTATAGACGAACGAAAAATAAAAATATATTTCCCGTTATGTTTTTGTGTAAATATCCAACATTAACTTTTATTGTTACTTCTTTACCGAACCCAAGGATGAATGTTCTTATGTTGATTGACTCACCAGCAGGTATATCAATATGTCCATTCTTTGGTCCGATGAAAATTATACCACCTGTAAAATCGATGTACCATGCGGTATCTTTGAGATCGTATGTCCCAGTGTTTCTGAGCGTAGCGATGACTCCAAACCCCCCAGTAATGTTGATTTTCAGATGCATGATGGTGAAATTAATTGTTTTTGGATCTTCTCCATTGTCCAGAACATCTCGGGAATAATATTGTAAGGTATGCTGTCCATCTGTCGAAACATTAAATGGCACGGTATATGTTTTCCAAGAATCTGTATCAAGTTTGTAATACGTTGTTTTGATACCAGACCAGTAGTCGGTCGCGTTCAGGGTTACACACACATCGCTTACATAGACGTCATCGTTTTTTTCCCCAGAAAGTTCATAGGTTGTCACCGGGGGATACACATCCTCTCCACCAGAAACCTTAAAATCATCGATCATTAGTAACCAAGAGTCATAGGACACACAATGGATTCCGATATAGATTTTTTTTCCATGATAGTCGTTGAGGAAATATTTGTACTGGGTCCAGGTGTTATAGGGGGGGATGACATAGGGTGCTGGTGAGATAATAGTAAAATTCGCAGGATCCGTATCATTCGTAGAGACACCGACTTCGAACCTCTCTAGATTATACTGGTTATTGTAGGATTTCGCCCAAAATTCGACATAGGAAAAATCACCCCAGAGCTGAGGTGTGATTAACCAATCGTCATTTTGTTTATCTGGGTTATTCGCTGCAAAACACGCAACAAATTGCGCTCCTTTATGAGGTTGAATATCCCCTCCTGTCCATGGTGGGATGGTCATCGCAGGATTGAATATCACGAAGGCCTGAGGTTGATTCTCAGTTGGCCAATCGTAAATACTATGCCCGTATGTTGGGGATCCATCCACATCGATGTTAATCCATGGTGGAAAATACAATGAGAAGTACTCGTAGGTTTCAAAATCATCAATGAAATAGTCACTGCGCGTTTCTTTGTTAGGCAAGGTATGTCGGTCCGAAGATAGTGTTGCTTTTGGGAGCAGGACCCCGGGAGATATTGGAATGATAAGGAATAGCGCGATAACTAAAGTGGCGAGAAGCAAAGTTTTTCTTTTTTTATATATATCCATAAATTTTCCTCGATATAGAGCAGTGAGTTCCTTCTATATAAATTTTTATTAATAATATTTTGAAGATTTTCATCATTTTCTGGCCTTCTGTGGTTTTGTAAAACTACATCGCTTGCTCAGTTATTGTTTTTGTTTTCGCAGGGATTTTTTATTTGTGGATTTAATTTTTATTAGTGGAACACAAGTTATATAAAACCATTCGAGTTTATTTATATTTAAACATTCTAATAAAGAGGATATGATGAAGAAGAAATCTTCAAATAATGCTCTTGTAGTTCTCATAATTTTTACTTTTATGTTCAACATAGTGGCTCTCGCTCAAGCCTCTTTTACATATGAACCCATCCAAGAATTAACGATTCCAAGTATTGAGACATTCTTCCCAACAGATGATACCTACATCTCTCATTACGACAAAAACATCGTTTTTGGTGATTCAGTAGAGATGCTTGTCCGGAATGAGTACGATCATATGGGGGGTGGTCGTTCACTGGATATATTGATTCGCTTTGATCTTTCTTCTCTTCAACAAAATGAAACAATACGATCTGCAGCTCTCAATCTTTATTATTGCCGGTATCAGCATGCCCCTGCGTATCGACTCTTGAATTGTTCTCGGGTAACCTCTATTTGGAATGAATCTTCTGTCACCTGGAACACCCAACCTTCTTATGCATCCCTTCCAACATGCAATGCCACCGTGCCTGTAAACCCTGGTCATTGGGTAAAATGGGATGTGACACATGACGTCCAGGGTTTCTTAAACGGGGTGTATGATAATTATGGGTGGAGAATTATCGATGACGTCTACTGGGGGACCGTCAATTTACCTATCACCATTTTTTACTCTAAGGAGTTTGGGAATTTTACACCTTATCTAGCGATTGAAAGAGACCAGGCGCCCGATGCACCAATAATTTCAGGTCCTGGTTTAGTGAAGGTCAATACTTCCGTTCCGTATGATTTCTCTATTTCAGATCCCGATGAAGATATGGTGTTCTTGCTCGTCGATTGGGGAGATGGAATGCAGTCTGAGTGGGGGGGTCCATACGCATCTGGCGGTGTCTACCATCTCTCTCATGCATGGGCGGAACAGGGAAACTATGAAATCAAAGCAAAAGCAAAGGACATGTTCGGTATGGAAAGCAACTGGTCAGATCCCTTCTGGGTAAATGTGACGAATCCAGCCCTTGACATCGACATGAACGGCGGTGTAGGTGTATCCATCATCTTACGAAGTACTGGAGATGATACCACAACAAACATTTCCTGGAGTGCAAGTCTGGAAGGTGGTTTTGTCATCCCTGGAAAAACTCAATCTGGTAGTATTGATCGCATTCATGCCGGGAATTCACGAACGGTACGTATTTTTATGGTTGGTTTCGGAAAAATAAAAGTGACTGTTGAAACTTTATATAATGATGCTTATTATGTAGAAAAAACATCGGATTTTTTCCTCATTTTTATGATCACTTTCGCCATCCAGTAAACTTATTTTTTTTGTGTTATTAGTTGTAAAATGAATTTTTTAACTTTTAATGAAACATTAAAATAAAAAAATTCTCTTTACTAATATTTAGGGGTTATCTTCCTTAAAAAATACCACATCTCCATTGGATGTATTATCACTAGTGTACCTTTTGTAGTATTGTTTTTTCATTTCCTCGATTTAAATCTACAATTTCAAATGTTCTCGTTTTAGGTTATCCCAGGAATATCATAGGGTTCTTGTGCAGGATGCCAGTCGAAAAGAGGTATTGGTAATTGAAATGTTACTGGTTGTTCTAAATTTAAAAAGTCTGAAAGACGTAACGTTATGATTGTTGGAACAAGCAACAACATTCTGTATACGATTAGTTTAGGACCAAGATAAGGTCGACCCCAATAGTTACCATTCCACGAGTGAGATAACTCCTTATCCTGGTGGAGTATTTTGCCGAGAATAAAATTCGGTAAATCAGAATAGATCGCAGCGTTATATCTATTCTGATAAATGTTGTTCTGAATAATGGTGTTCAAACTTGAATGACTGATGGCTATTCCTTCTCCATTTCCTACAATATGATTTCCCATGATTGTAATGTTAGAACCTCCATTTACCCAAACACCGACTCCACTGTGATCAGAGATAATGTTCTGTTGGATTTGACTTTGACTACCGATTATCAGAAAAACTCCATGGTATTTATTTTCAGATATACTGTTTCCTACAACGATGTTTTCAACAGATGTGATAATGTAAATCCCTGCAAAACCATTATTGACTATATCATTTCCCTCGATCATATTGAAGTGAGAATGATTATTCTCATGGCCTTGATATTTTACCTCTTCGCCAAGCTGTATTCCCATCGTACTGTTTCTGATAATGTTATCTCGAATGGTGTTATTATTTGACCATACCTCAATGCCATTATTATAATCTGGATAATTACTGTTTATGTTTGCATTCTGAATCGTGAACCCTTGAACTGTCACCTTCTCTGCCATGATGAGAATCACATCTGCATCATCCTGTTCATGCCCATCGACGATGGTGGTATTTTTTGTTTCGCCTATCAGTTTAATTGATTTTTCAATCATGAGATTTTCATAATACGTTCCACTGTAGACAAACACCATATCATCATCTGATGCATCATTGATGGCATCCTGAATCTTGGTATAGTTGTTCGGTCCGGTTCCTCCTACATACAAGATATTTCCATCGGCTAACAGTTGAGATATCATTTTCGAATCTCTTGTTGCAGATATAGGAACAGCAGATGCAAGTATCATCAGCATACAAATAACAATACAAAGTATCCCTCTTTTCATAATACTTCATTCCTCCTTTACAATTAAATAACAATGTTCTCCTATAAATAGAATACTATTTAAGATAAAGTGGTGGGCAAAGCAGTGACACGATTTGTAACAAAATTTTTCGTTTAACTAGTAAATCACGATTATTGGATTAAAGGGGGTCAAAAGCCGATATCTGAGATCGTGGTTTTCAACATGTTTAACAGGAGAAAAAATAGAAAATGGAGCCGACGGAGGGAATACAACGAAAGGTTGCATTTAGGAACTAAAAAACGACCTCTTTCCTTAACGGGAAATGTATTTATAGAGCAACGTTATTAAAAAATATGGGAAAGAGGTAGGATATCTATGATAATAATATTAACCATGGGGGGAATAATATGAAACAATGTCGCATACGGTTTTTTTTAACTACTTGTGTTGTCATGCTTTTTTTCCTCAGCGGTCTGATCTCTGGAGTCGTAGGAATTAAGCAAATAGCACGACAGGATTTATCATCAAAAATAAACTTGTCACCAAGAAATGAAGTAATGGTGAACTGCGTCACGGGTAGTATATCAACACAGAAACGTATGTCTATTGAAGCTTGTGAGAGTTTGCAACAGTTGTTCTCTGCCGTGGTGGAGGCAAATGCTATTGATCCGTGTAGCGAGAAGACGCGGATGTTGAAGGCTCACTTCATCGAGGTGCTTCTCGATTTCGGGTTACTTCCTCGGACATATTCAGTCGAGACGATCGGTTCGCTTCTTGAGCCACCCTGGCAGAATACCGATTTCTCACCGCGCTGGAGTAAGCTTCTATCCTCCAGACCGTTGGATGATGAGAACAACGCGACGCTCTTGTTCTGCAGCATGGCTGGTACTGGGTGGGGGTTTGTCATCCCACCGTTTTTGCTCCCGCGGCCCCGCCTCTTGATGCAATGGCGAGGATTTTACCCGGATAGTTCCGTGGTCTCAATCGCGGAGATGGCGACTGGTCGTGGGGTGATCGCCCGAGGGACACAGGTTGGTACTGCGTTCGGATTCATTGGTATTGGTTTTGCGTTTGCGTTGCCTGGTGCTCCAGCCAAGTTCGGTTTTTTAGGGTATTCGTTGATGACCAGCCTTCAAGCGGCAGATATCAGCTGGTATTATGCGAATTTCCCGCCATTGGTAATGGACGTGTCTCCAGAGGATGGGGCGTTGGAGGTACCAGTGTCGTTATCAGAGCTGCGTTTCACCTTGAATGATTACGATCGGGATACGATGACGTATAGTGTGGTAACGTCACCAGATATCGGCTCAGGCTCTGAGGTGAATGTTGGGAATGGTGGGTATAGCATCCCGGTGAGTGGGTTGGATGGTGGGACGACGTACACCTGGACGGTGACGGTTTCCGATGGGACTGACACGGTTGAGAACGCGTTTACGTTTACCACTGCGGCGGTCGCACCAGTGATCACGAACCCACAGCCAGCAAACAATGCTCAATATGTGTCGATCTGGAGGTCAAATATGAGTTTTGATCTGAAGGATTATCAAGGGGAGTTAATGGATTGGACGGTTGAGACGCAACCAGATATCGGATCTGGGGCTGCGATGGGGGTTGGTGACGGTCGGTATACGGTTGCTATCAGTGGTCTTGAGTATCTTACAGAATATCGGTGGTTTGTGAACGCAACTGATGGAACGTATTGGACGAGAAAAATATTTGTATTTCGGACCACTCCGGAAGGATTATTTGTGTTGGAACCAAGTGCAGATACTTTTGTTGGAGAGTATTCCCCGAATACCAATTATGGGAGTAATGGTTATATGGTTGTTTCTGATAAGTATGGTGCGACCTCAAACTATGATGATAGAGCCATGGTTCTCTTTGATTTGTCAGAGATTCCTTCAGGGTCAACCATTATTTCTGCGAATTTCAGTCTCTACTATTACGGGTATTGGGATACGAACCCTGTTGGTCGCGAGATCACCTGTCATCGGATTTTGGAAAACTGGGATGAGATGACCGTGACGTATACTTCTATGCCAGATTCCAATCCTATTGAATGTGCAAGCACAATCCTCCCTGGACACTTCACCTGGGTCGACTGGGATGTCACCGCGGAGGTTGATGATTTTATCAACAGTGGCGTCAATAACTACGGGTGGATGATTCGCGACTATAAATCCCCCTGGGGTGGTCCGAATCTTCCTCAGCAGTTATATTACTCCTCTGATGCTGTGGATCTCCATCCAATGCTTTTCATAGAGTTTACCCCTCCGTAGTATCTCATCTTAGGTATCCATAATCACCGTGATACAAATATCACCCAGCCGTCTGAGGAAAACCTCAACCTGAACCCTTATTTCAACAGATATGTTTTTAAAGGAGAGAATTGTACGAATATTGTTATATTATACTGGGGGAAAGCACGATGGATAAGAAGCCTTTGATACTGATTAGTCTCGGTGTTGTGGTTCTGCTTGTGATGGGTTCAAGCGTTCCTGCTTTAGCTAAAACCCACTTTTCTTTAACTAAGACAATACCCTCAATTTCCACTTCATCAGTTGTGAACTATAAAACGTACATTGGCGCAGAATCACAATATTTTATATTATTATTTGGAAGATGCAAAAAAATCACTCTTAACAACCAAACAGATGATTTTGGAATACTTAAGGGAGATTTATTCATATATAATGAACGGGTCTTTGGAACAATCGAAAACTACTGGATATTTGCATTAGACAAATACAACAAAGATACACATACAAAACATTCCTTACCAAAGACATTCACTCTTGTTGAATTTACAGGATATGGATTTATGCGTTGGATAGCATTTCCACATTCGCCATGTTCACAATTTTATATAATTGGGGAAGCGCAATTTATTGTTATACATGAGTGATTATTATCCCCTGTGGGGAATTTTACCGGTAATTGGGCGTTCAAATCCCTTCCCTTCATAATTTTCCCTTGACAAAGATTTAAATAACCAGGGATTGTTTATTTTTCTATAGAGGGAAGGAATTGAAAAAGAAATGGTTCGCGGTTGGAATCATTCTCTTGTTCGTTGGTGTGATAATAGCACCAACTATCAATTTTAACACCGTGAAGGCACAAGATACTGAGAATCCACTACCAACACGGAAAGAGAATAGGTTGTGTTTTGATGTGAGTACACCTGGGAATGATCATAGAATCCTTGGTAGATTCTCTCCTGTTAGTCAGAGATGGATTTCTAAAACACACACGGGGGTAATCCCGGACCCAGCAAAATCGTCCCTAGCCACTGAACCTCCCATCTTAAAGGTGTCGAATTATGATGGAAAAACCCTTTACGTCGGCGGCAATGGCCCGGGGAATTACAGTCTGATTCAGCGTGCAATTAACGCCGCTTCACCCGGTGATACGGTGTTTGTGTATACAGGGACATATCGTCAAAACCCGATCTTTATAAATAAATCGATTCGGCTGCTTGGGGAGAATCCTAATACCACGATTCTTGAGAATCGTAAACAGGTGTTTTCTAACCTGCCGATTATCGATATTAGTGAGTCTGACGGGGTGACAGTACAAGGATTTACCATTCGGAATAGACTGGAGATGACATCAATTTTTGATTATGTCAACGGAATAGAAATTAGCACCCATCACAATAATATTTCTACCAACAAGTTCGAGAATTGTACGTCCGGAATCCACTCTTCTGGCAACTATAACACCTTTTCTGATAATATGTTCAAGAATGATTCCAGAACAGGGCTCTACGTCATTGGAGCAGAATACAATCATATCGCTCACAATCGTTTTTACGGGGAAGGACTGGTTCTCCTCGACTCGTTTCAAAGCATCATTGAAGACAATTTCGTCAACGACAAACCCCTTGTCGTATTGGAGGATGCCTCAGACACAGTCATCAACGAGGCAGGCCAAGTACTTTTACTCAATTGTCAGAACATCACGGTCCGTGGTGTGAATGTTTCAAACACAACCATTGGTATTTACCTGAGGAATTCAAAAGACTGCAAAATAGAAGAAAACATCGTTAACGGAGAAACGGAGATCGGAGTCTTCCTTGAATACTCATCACACAACACCTTCTCCCGAAATCATATCCAGAACTCGGATTATGGGATGCTGCTTGGAGCCTCGCTTGATAACATCATTACGTCAAATGATATCGCACAAAATAACCAAGCGAGCTTGTTTCTGTCTTATTCGACAGACAATATTATTACAAACAACACTTTCAGAGACAATGCGTACTGGTCGAACTACATGGGGCTTGTTCTGACCTCCTATTCGGATTTTACCATCGTCGCTAACAATACATTCATCCATGATTGCGTATTTGTATATGGCTCACGAGGAAATCAATTTTCCAACAACACCGTTAATGGCTATGCTTTAATTTACCTTGAAGGTGCCTCAGAACGGGTCGTCGATGAGGTAGCCGGCCAGGTCATCCTAAATGAGTGCAACAATATCGATGTTCGAGGTCAAAAAAACCTCACGAAGACAGATGTGCTGATAGTCTCTTGCCTCGACTGCAGCATCTCGAACATCTCTACCCCGTCACGGTTTTACGGTATGTA
>JBAZLE010000008.1:0-27235 GCA_041650455.1 Thermoplasmatota archaeon
GCCAGTGCTCCTGCGGAACCTATTGCGGCGAGAGTGGCGATTGCTTCAAAGCCAGGTGTTTCATCTTTTTTGATAACCTTGAAATTAATTGATTCGTTTTTACTGCTGATATTCCCGTCAGCAACAGCTCGTAATCTTAATGTCTCATCAGAAATTTTAATCTCAGAATTATTGATATTACCCAATTTCGGTGCCTTTATAGTAATCAGTAGCTCCCTGCTTTCCCCTGGATTCAAGCTAATATTTGATGGCAATGAGATAATTGTCAGATTAGAGTGTTCTAATATCTCCAGATGAATGTTACTCACAGGTTGATGTTCACATTGAACAGTAACAGAGAAGGTCTTTTCGTTTTCTTCTTCTATCGGCTCTATGTTAGAAGCATCTATAACAATGGTGATGGTCGGTGGTCCTGATACGTTGATGTTTACTGTGGTTGAATTGGAGTGTGTTAAACTCTCGTTATCAGTGACTGTGAGAATCACGGTATAATTCCCAGGGATTGTATAGGTATGGGTTGGGGATACCCCCGTTCCAGTTGTGCTATCCCCAAAGTTCCAGACATAACTGACGATTGTTCCATCAGGATCATTGCTCCCTGATCCGTTGAAGGTTATCGGCGTTCCGACAACTCCTGTGTATGGTCCACCTGCATCAGCAACTGGTAGAATCTGGTCTGGAGACAATTCTTGTATTGTGGCTGATGTTGTATCCGTATCGGTCTGTCCGAAATTATTCGTTACCTTCAGAGTCACGGTAAATGTTCCAGCAGAAGTATAAGTATGGCTCGGGTTCTGTTGACTGCTGACTGTTCCATCTCCGAAGGTCCAATACCAGGTCGTAATAGTTCCCTCCGAGCCACCGATACTCCCAGCACTAGTGAATATGACAGGATGGTTGACATATCCTAAATAAAGTCCGTTTGCCTCTGCAGTGGGTATTGCACCACCTTCGGTGGAAATGTATGCAATAGCTGTATCAGTATCAGTTTCACTAGCGTTATCTTTCACCTCAAGTTTAACAGTATATGTTCCTGCTAACGGGTAACTATGGGTTGTTGTCGCAGAAGTTAGCCAATCCGTGTCATATAACCCATCGTTTGTAAAGTCCCATCGGTATCCTGTTATTGTCCCATCAAAGTCCCTGCTTCCAGAACCATCAAAAATAATTGAGTTGTTCAAATTCGCATAATAGGGACCGCCTGCATCTGCTGTTGGTGGTAAATTAACAACAGTATATTTAATTTCAAGAATCGGAATATAACTACCATGTTCTTTCGGATGAAAATAAGTACAAGAGTTGCTAGAAGTTACCGTATCTATTAATTCCCATCCGTAATTAATATATTGTCCATCTATAAATGATTGAACATCATCAGTAACATTCCATTCCATCCATACCTCAGTTGAAGCAGGAACAATTGCGGATGAGGTCACTTGTGAACTATAACTAGGTTGGGTATTCCATGTTGCATTACTTTCATCCCAGGTGCTAGTGATCCTATAAAGGTTTAAAAGATGACCAGAAGGATTACCGTCTATATATTGATAATAAAAGAGTTTAAGTGTTGCTGATTTAACATTTATTCCTTCAGGTATTGAAGAAAGGTCAAATTTTACTAAAACAGTAAATATCCACCCATTTAATCCTCTTGTACGTATATAATCCAAGCTTCCTAAGATATCACTTGGATGGTTTTGAGCTATATAGGAATCATCTGTTGGATAAAAAGTGGTATTAAAAGCTGTTATTGTTGCGGTAGCTGTATCAGTATCGGTTTCCCCATCATCGTCTTTGACTTCTAGTTTTACTGTATACGTTCCAGCTTCATAGTAACTATGTGTTGTCGTTGCTGAAGTCAGCCAATCAGTATCATATGTTCCATCGTTGGTCCAATCCCATCGGTATCCCACTATTGTCCCATCGGGGTCGCTACTCCCTGAACCATCGAATGTAATTGAATTACCCACATTAGCATAATAGGGACCGCCTGCATCAGCAGTAGGTGGTTGATTTGGTGACGGAGTATAAGTTTCTTCTTCTCCAATACTTATGAATGTCTCTGGTGAATCAATAGAGTTATATGAGGTTCTAATCCACTCCGATGTTCGGGCTATGTTTGAAAAACGCATTTCATCGAGTTTTCCATCCCAAGGATAATCCCAACCAAATGAACAATCACCAATTGTTACGTTAAAGGCACCTGCTGTTGGTCCATATTGCGTAGTTGTGGCTGATGCAATTTTTACTCCATTTGAATATAACGCTTTTTCTCCACCAGAGCCCATATAGGTTGCAGCGACATATGTCCATGTATTTACTGAAAAAGGATTGTCAGCACTCAATGGGTCTGCATTATTTGTATTCAAACCCAGGTCATCATATCTATTTATGAGAAATATTATAGTGTTAGGATTTGTTTCATAACTTTCAGACCTATCGAAAATCCTTCGTTCACCATTAATATTATAGGGATAGGCATAAGTTTCAATCGAATAACTTGACATACCACCAAATTCTTCATGTTCTCCCACATATATTGCACCATCGCCATTATCAAAACTTCTCGCTTTCCCAATGAACCCATCAGTAATAGTTGTATATTCATTCGCAGTTGCATTGAAATGATTTATTGTACTATCAGAAACAATATTCCCAATTTTCTCCTTAAAATGCCAGACAGCAACATAATTAGAATCCCATGTCCCTGCTTTATTCTGCTGGTTACTACAATAAGAATTTCCGTAATACATCCAACTAATGGTGTCTTCAGTTGAACTTAAAGTAACAATATTCACCCAAGCAATTAACTGTCCTGTTGAACTACTATATGATTCTATTTCGTGATTCAACTTTGTTCCAGAGGTGTCTGTAAAAACAATATCATCACCATCCCCTTGGACCTTACTTGTATCCATTGTAGTAACTACAAGAACAGGGAAATTGACAAGATTCCCAGCAACCTGATTATGATTTATTATAACCTGTTTTCTATATGTCCAATTCGTATTCCACCACGGACTATCTCCTAACGATCTAATCTGATATGATGATTTGACTTCGTATTCACGAGTTTGAAATGACTTTTCATTATCTAACCATCTTATCATAGATACAACATTGGCTCCAACAAACAACAGGATTATTCCAAAAATAATCACTTTCTTTAATATGATTCCTTTCCTCATTATGATATTCCTCCATTTTTTATTACATACATTTTCGTCATGTTTTCCTCCAATTGTGGAAAATATATGTAACGATTTTAATTAAGTAGATTGGAGGCAGATTTTGTAGATTATTTATAGTTTTCGTTTTTTAGAATCAATTAGTCACAATTTTCTACGAAGAATATATCACAAAACTATTAGGGTTTCAACTGACAGAACTTGCATTGTTCAGACCAGTTCCCATCCTCATCAACATAGAATAAATTAATCCCACGATTACATCCACAACCAGTGCAGTGTTTTGTTAAACTCATACATATAACTTGAATTTTATGGTTTATTAGAATCGTCTGGAGATCAATGAAACTATCTATGCGGAAGCAGTGACACTGTTATAATCTTCAATACCTTTTGAAGTATGGATATCCACCGAACGTATTTGTACGGCTACATTGACTTACGATTATGGAGTGATAAGATGAAAAAACGAATAACATCAATCGAGATGTTAAAGGAAGTTTTGAAGGACATCAACGGCATAGAAATCATTAGAGAGAAATCAGGCAGTTATAAGATAAAAGGCGAAAAGAATCTCTTTTATTTTAGGGATGGTGTGAAAAAGCCGTATTTACTTGGCTGGGATGAGGTAAATAAGAAGAACATCAATGTAACAAGTAAGAAACAGTTTGATGATATCGTAGCAAAGATAAAAGACAACGCCAAGAAAAAAGAGTGATTCCATGAAGATAACAACAAAACAACAACAGTTATTCCAACGCCTCATCCTCATCGGTTTTGTATCCCTCTTGGGATACCTTTTCTTATCTATCGATGTGCGCAACCCGATGGGTTTCCTGAAATCGTCCATCTTCGTATATGTGATAATCGCAACAGTTACATTGTATATGTTATATCGCATCATCAGTGGCAATTCCAAACGCTTTCCTGTGGAGATTAAAACGTACGCTGATGTGATTTCTGAGAAATTAGTAACATACAGGAAGTCCACGGAACCCAATGTTACTCGTTTCGGATTCGTGGGAGGCATTGTGGGATACGCATTGGCGTTGGCATTCACTTTGAACGTTATGATTTTCCTTGCCATCGCTGTTGTTTCAGGCACAGGACGCACTATCATATACTGGGATAGATTCGGGGAAATGTGGTTCGAGGTCGTATTATTTGGAATCTGCTTTGTAGTGATACTCATTGGATTCTTTTTCACTTGGAAAACAATGAAGAAAGGGCTACGGAAACAGTAAGCGCAGATATGGGTTGGTGATGAAAAATGTCCAATGAAAATCCAACCCACATCTACTTTTTTTAGTATCCTTTCACTCTTAATAAATGTTATTTTACCACGCAATCTTTTTATACTGATAAACCCACAGCACACTCATGGTGAGGCAATCCAGATTTAAATATCTATATCTGCAAACCATGTTATGTTTATATAAATTAAAGAAGCACCGTATCTTTATGAGCAGCAATAGTGAGGGTTGCGGTCATAAAGTCTGTCTGTATTTTAAACTTCTCCGACCATTTACTCTTCTTGCGCCACTCATTGTTTCTACGAGTATCATTCTTGCCAGTCTTATCAGCTCACAAACAACCGAGCTTCCCTTGATTTCCCTTCTTTGTACGCTTCTTTCCGCAAGTTTTTGTTTTGCCCTGCTGAATGGTGCCTCTAATGTTTTAAACCAAGCAACAGACTGGAAAGAAGACGCAATGTCAAAGCCTTATCGACCGATACCACGAGGGATCGTGACACCTAAGGAGGCTTTTCAGCTCTCAGGTTGCTTATATACAGTTGCATTGCTTCTCTCCCTTACCGTTCATCTTCTCTTCAGTTTCTTTATTGTGCTTATTGCTTTTTTTTCCATCACCTACTCCCTTGCACCACGAATGAAGAAATTCTTGTTTCTCAACCAGGTATGGGTGTCGCTCCCACGAGGGTTCCTTGGAATTCTTGGTTCCTGGAGCGTGTTTGGGAATCCTTTCGAACCGCTCCCGCTCGCCATCGGTTGTGTCGCAGCACTCTTTCTCTCTGGCGGTACCACGACAAAAGATATTTTAGATGCAGAAGCGGACCGGGTTGTTGGAACAAGAACCCTGGTGAACGTCTTTGGATTGAAAGCAGCATCTCTTGTCTCAATGGTATTTATGATTGGTGCATTTAGTCTCATTGTTCCATTGGTCTACATCAACCTTCTTCCAACAACAGTTCTTCCTCTCGCTTTCCTCAGTTTGTTTAGTGTTGTTATCGGATGGCTGATGCTTAAAAAGCAGAGAAACACGAAATATGAAAACACCTCGGCATGGACCTTGATGTATGCAACGTATTTTCTCTTTGCGCTTAGTTTCGCGCTGATAACAATTTTTTCTTCTGTTTAATTTTCATCTGAATATCTAAAAGGACCGCAATCACCGAAACGATTATTGCTGTACACACGAGATAGAACCCTTGAGCAAACCCCCACCTTGCTTGCATCATGACCTCTTCTGAACCCATTGAGATGGCCAGTACCTTCTCTCCTTGAGCTGAACCAAGACTGGTTTCAATCAATTTGGTTGTCCCGTACGAAAATGCGAAAAAAAGGATTCCTAGGAGAACGACGCTGACGATACTTAAGAGAAACGCATACTTTTTCTTCTGTGTTCTTTTTAAAACGATGCCAATTCCCATGCTCAGACAGACGAGGGAAGAAAGTGGGACGATCCAACCAAGGAGCAAGAGGAAGATGTCAGGCATTTCTGCAAGAGTAAGTGATACCTCCCCGTAGTAGTTGCTTGTTTCGATCATCATACCCGGGTTCACAAACAACGCTATGGTTTTCTCTGCGGAACGGGTTGCACTTGAACCAGTGAATACCCACCAGGGTTGGAAGAATGATAGGATGATCAGAAGGATTGCGAGGGATTTTAATAGCGAGGAAAGTGAAAATTTCTTTAACAAAGTCAGAATAACAAGCACTCCAAACAACACGTAAAAAAACAGCGAAAGGATAACAGGGAATAATGACTCAATTGTCGTTACAAAGGTTAGGTGTTTGTCATTAGTAAGATCCACGGATTTTACTCCGATTACTCCGTCATCTAAAGAGGCAGTAATCATGTAACGGGCGGGCGGAAGAGAAAGGGTTTTTTTCTTGGTCTTGGTAATGGTTTGATTGTCACGCAGAATAAGAAATTCAATGTCGTCATTCACTAAGGTATTTCCCTTGGAATCGAATAAGTCAATGATGAGCGTAAACAGTGCTGAACATTGCATATGAACAACGTTCCCTGCATTCGGGATTGTGACATGCATCTCGTCGATAAACTCACCATAACTGAGTTGAAGATGATAATCACCTGCAGGGATTCTCTCAAATACAAATGAACCCTTTCCCTTCTCTATTGGTGTTATTCGGATTGTTGTATTTGAATCTGGTGTGATGAGGACCGGTGTGAGTTCCACTCCGGGTGGTAACCCCAAAGCATCGGTAATAACGACCTCCAAGTCATAGAGTTCCAAGGTCACCTCTGTCTTTACTTTTAGTAGGGTTTTATGCAAAGTCCCGGAATAGATGATCAGACCTTTGTATTCTGCTTGGAGCACATAGGGTTCTTTTCTATCGAAAGGTGCTGTGACCAGTAATTCTCCGTTATTTTGGGTACTATTTTCATTGTACAGCACTCCCGCTTTGTTGGTCAACCTTCCATGAATCCCTGGTATTCCCTGCCCGTTTTGATCAAGGAAGATGAACTCTATGGTCCGTTCCCAGGTGCAAAAAACATTTACTTTTACGTCTTTATACAAATGAACAATCGTTGATCCTGTGAACATCTTTATTTTGCCCCATTTAAAAAATATTTTCACAAGATAGTCTCCTTCTAGGACGTTAGAAAAGGTTTTCTTTGCCCGAATCAAAAGAGAACGATTTGCAGCTCCTTCAGCCACCAGGTGCTCCCCCTGATGGAGCTCTATCCACATTACGGGAAATGCGTTACCGGTGAGGTTCGACAACCAGGGATGCGAGAGAAGTGTTCCACCGAAGCGTGGGATGATCGTGAGGTTATATTGTTTTTGTTCTCTCTCGAACGGGATGTCGCCAGACTCTCGGCGCGATTTCAGTAATGCTTTATAAAAATAAGACTCCTGCTGAACACGTTCATATCCGCCTGTTTGGGAAGCAAAGACTTCAGCGTCAAATTGAACAATGAGATCTGCAGGGATTGTGACATCGTGACTATACCCTGGTTTATACGAACGTCTACCAAAATTTATCGAGACGTAATCCACCTCGGTCCCTAGGAAGTTCACGTACTCCTTTTCTGCGACCTTTAATTGGATGCCGTCACGCTCGTCCGTACCCGAAGTCACCAGTTCCCGGTTAGAAGCGAAGAGGACTGCATTTGCGATTCCTTTCTTTCCATATCCATAGGACAACCAAGCTTCTGATCCGAGACTTGCATCGTTCTTATAAGAGATAATCCATTCTCGTTCTTTCGTGGAAGGGTTTTGATTTAACTGATATTGTTCAATTTTTTCATTCTCACTATAGAAATTCAAATAGGGATAAATAGCACCAAAGTTCAAAGAATCAATAGCAGCACTTCGTGATTTAAAGGAAATCAGAGAACCGAATCTTCCATCGATGTTTTCCATACCCCGCACAGTCGCCTCTTTTAACATCTCATGTTTCACGGAGACATAGATACGTTTTACATCAATGGGGCAGTAATAGTATCGATAAATCGCGGTGGTTTGAACGTCCTTCTTCTTCGATTCGCTGAATATTCCAAACTCCACCATGAGATTCCCATCGATGAAAATTTTTTTGTCGATAAACACTTGATCCGACGCACTTTCCTCTTTTTCTTCCGCCCCGTAATAATAAGAGAACGCAAAGGAGACGATTTGATCAGAGTCAAGGATATCGAATTCCTTACAGTTTTTCTTTTGTTTGACAACCACTTGAGCACAGGACCTATCTAAGAGTTGACCTTCTTGTCCTACTCCGTAGATACAATATCCGTCTTCTTTGATTCCATAAAATTTCGCTACTGCAGACATCTCTGGCAATGGTGAAGAAGAATATTTCAAGTCTTCAACAATCACATGGTCTCGATATTGTGTTTTTACCGTTTCTGCGTCATCGTAGTATAGCAAGTACCGCTCCGTTCCGTCGGCAAATGCTGGGACTAGGAAAATAACGTTGCATTCGCTGAGATAGCTTGTTTCCCCTTGGCTTTTTTGAAGAGAATAGATTTGTGATTCGAGATCATGCCATATTTCTTTGTGCCAGCATGCTATCCGTATCGACGTGCGGTTTTCATTTTCTGTCCAACATGGGTTTTCGAACCGTACACGTAAATCAATGGGTTGATACCAAGCCAGAGGATCATTTGTTTGAATGGGAAGCAGGATTTCTTGTCGATAGGACCATTCTTTGTACGTTGAATACCATGATGGTTCTCCATCCTCTTGCGAAGATCCCGGGAGACTTACCACTGGTATGACAAGCAGAAGAAGTATCCCGACTATGAAGATGTTTGACCTTCGCATAGGTCTCCTTTTTTATTTTAATAAATTATACTATATAAAAGAGTTGTTTTCTGTATATAAGAATGTTTTCAATACATAAACAAGCCAATTTCTCCTGATTCTCCCTTACTTTTTCCCCCCTGTGGTAAAAACGTGGAGCGCTTCCCCTAAATCGCCGGGAAGAAGTCCAATTGCCCTAACTCCCCAAGGATAATAAGTGCGGTAAATCCAATGGCATAAAAAAGATAGGTGATATACATCACTGACCAGGCTGCAACGTTTTCTAAGGTGTCACTGTGTTGTTGTTTCAACATTAAATAAAAGATTACGAAACCGGGTATGATAAAAATCGTGAGTGGTAAGAAATATGGGTCTAACAACTGGTAATGAATCAGAACCGGAAACATCGCAAACGGAATCACCAGAAAGGGAAGCGATATGAATGCTGCTTTTCTCGTGCCAAAGATGTTGATGAGAGTCCGTGTCCCTGTTTTTCTATCCGCCTCGCAATCGACGATATCCTTTGAGGTCATTGCCCCTATGAAATACGTCAGTCCAATAAAACCAATCAACAGCGGCACTGGCTGAAATGGATCCCCAAAAACGCTCCATGATGCAAGAATAGCGAATAACCCTCGTGGAATGGCAATCCATACTTGGTTCACAAACAGAAACCGTTTCATCCGCGGTGGTAGGGAATAAACAACAGTAAATACCATGATAAGAAAAACAAATACCCCAAACCAGGTATTGATGGTAACCGCCCGTAACAGACCAAAGAGATACAGAATGTACGCGATGCTTTGCGCTTCATCACGTTCGACAACACCACGAGGAATCGGGCGGTATGGTTTGGAAATTTTGTCTGCCTCTATATCGGTTGCTTGGTTCAATGCATTTGAGGCACCGTTGAGGAATGCTAAGGTGAGACTTGCCTGACCGATAATGATCCACCAGTTAGGGAAATCGATGAATTTATCATTGTAGACAAGGCTTGCGAACATGATAAACATGGAAACAAAAAAGGGAGCAAGTAGCGTAAACGGTCTGAGTAAATCGAAATACCCTCTGAATTTTTTTGAAAGAAACCTACCTTTTACATATGGTTCTTTCATGATGAATTTGACTGACATTCGAGCACCATAAACATCGGTGTTTTGCTGTTGTGAATGGAGATGGAGATTATATTAATTACTCTTCGAGACTGATGATTCTTTTTTTTTTGGAAAGTTACTGGTCGAAAAACAGTAAGAGATTATATGGATGAGCTAAGCATTTCTTGGATGATTCGTGCTGAATTAATCGCACAATTGATCCCAATCCCTGGCGCCTTGACACAATCGCCAATGAGATAGAGGTTTTCCACTGGTGTCTGTATGTCGGGTTTTGTGTTCATCAGGGTTTTTGCGACACCGTCCAAATGCCAGACGGATGGGTAGATCGCCCAATTCAATTGGGCCTGGTACTGAGGAATGATTCGTTCGAGGTTTTTATCCAACGCCTCTTTCAATGTGCTCAGTATTTTTTTATCTCGTGCTTCTTTTGGAGTGCAAATGATGTATGATTGGATGAGATACTGTGACTGGGGGGCGAGTCCTGTTTCTGGTTTTGCAGAGATAAAATCGATCATACCAACCGCATCGTTTCCATCAACACCGATGTTCCGTTCGATGAAAATGAATGATTTTCCCAATAATTGAGGGTTTATCTGGTTGAGTGAGTAATACGCGCAAAGACTCCCTGTCCCCTCAAGCCCCTTGAGGTTCGTTACATACTGCTCTGGAAACTGATGTTCATCAGCAATAGTAAACAGATTTTGCACTAGGATATTTGAGAGAACAATATCAAAAGGATATTCTCCGTCTGCCGCCACAACTCCTTCTGCTTTTTTATTCTTGATAAGTATCTTCGAAACCGGGGAATTCACGTGGATTGTTCCACCGTTTTTTTCAATATAGTCAGCAATGGTTTGTGATATTTTGAGGAGACCTTCCTTCGGATAGTTGACCCCCCCGAGTCGCATGTCTTTTTGAGTTCGTAACACTTCACCAGTCGAAATTATATCAAGGTTGTTTATTGTGCTGATTAACCGTGAATTAACCTCAAGTACAATCTTCGTTTTCCCTTTTCCATATTTTTTTATCGTCTCTGTCATTGGAACTATATCAAGCTCCCTCATTGTTTTTTCACCAGAAAGTAGGAGTCTTGCGATGTTGGGTAACATTGATATTTTATCCACCGTGGTCGCAAAATACCCGAACTGATGGTCCTTCTGTTCATATAACCTCGATTGATACATGGTGATATTGTTGAAAGATTCCCCAAGGATTTCTTTGAGTTTAATGACGATGCCGCTTCCAATCATGTGGTATCCTAAATCAAGCGTGTAACCGTCGAACATGTGTTTTCTAAAAAGGTCCTCTAAGGGAGGTTCGGAAAAGACAACCGCGGTGCTGAATTTGGATAATACCGTCTTGTATGATTCGAGCGTCTGTGAGGACATATCTATCGAGACCGCTCTTCCACCCACTGTTGGTTCCCTCTCAAAAATATCGACGGAAAATCCTTTTTTCAGAAGCAAGGCACCTGCGGTCAAACCACCGATTCCTGCTCCAATGATGCAGATTTTTTTCGGCTTCATCGTCTATAACTCCTTTTTCTTATTTCAATAGATGTAAACGGTTCTTTAACGAGCTATAAAAAAACCTTCGAATGATCTTCCATTTATACTGTTGAACGCTCGTCTGTCCAGTGATGACCCCCATCATAAGATCAGTCAGTTTCGGATCTTTACATGCGATGGTGAACACCTTTTCAGCATATTCTATACTTCCCCGCTTCACAACCTGTAAAATAAGTTCGATATCACGTCCAAAATCTTTTTGCCAGCGTGTCTGATATTGAGTCAAGACATCTTCTGTCGGTTGACGTTTTTCTAACGCTTCCCTGATGACCTCTGCAGCGATTTTCCCTGATACCATCGCGTAATAAATCCCCTCGCCTGATAAGGGGTTGATAAACCCTGCCGCGTCCCCGACGAGCAGAAGTCGGTTCAGATATGTTTTTTCCAAGGGATGCGTCAGTAACGCTCCACCTTTGACTGGTTTTTCTTTAAGGTTGTTTGGAATGAGGTCTTGTTCTTTTAACAACGCGAGGTACTCCTGATAACACTGCAGAAGGTTGAGTTTCTGTTGCGACGTCTTCTCTTGTTGAATGATTCCAAAGCCGATATTCACATGCCTTTTTTTGGGGAACACCCATCCATATCCAGCGACCGTCTTGAACCTCGAATGGATATAACAATGACGTGTTTTTTTGAAATACTGGTCCATGATTTGTTCATCCACTTCGAATTCTTGCAGGATGCAGATACCCTTTGCTGTTCCAGCTTTCCGAAGTCCAAAATGTTTCGCAATCAAGCTTGAAACCCCATCGGCACCAACGAGTATCTCTGAGTCAATGGTTGTTCCTTGGTTGGTAGTCACTTGTGCACTCTCTTTCGACAGATTCACAGAAGAGACCAGCGATTCATCTTGAAACACAGCACCTGCATCCTTTGCGAATCGAACCAATTCAAAATCAAATTTTTTCCTCAGGATCGTCGCGATGATAGGGGTTTCTTTACGAATTGTAATATTATGGTGTAACGATGGAGAATAAATGGTTCCACTTGAGGTATAGGCTTCGATAATCGTATCGTCTTCGACGTAGGGGAATCTCTGCAGCACGCGAATGGGAAGCCCCCCTCCACAGGGTTTGTCACGTGGGAATTTTTCCTTATCAAGCAAGAGTGTTTTAAAACCTTTTTCAGCAAGGAATTTTGCTGTTGTAGAGCCTGCAGGTCCAGCCCCAACTATGGTCACATCATAATCTATGATAATCCCCCTGTCTTCAATTTGATTACATCCTAGGTTTAAACAATTCTTCTCCAAGCAGCGGTGTAAAAAGTATGTACCAAATTATCGGAAAAAGAATCAGTATTGCTGACGTAGTTATGCCCACCATAGGAATTAACATTATCGGCACAAGAGAATATCGTAAAAATGATTGAATGCCAATTAATTTTCTTATTTTACTTCTATCAAAAATTTTCATAGTTAAAAATTTAAGACTTAAGGCTAATAAAAGAAAAGTGAAGACTGCTAATAAAATAATATGCCATGGGACGGGGGCATACCCAAAAAACACAAAGGGTGTGAATAATAAAACCGCTGAAAAAAGTCTGATACCAAACCCAAAAGCCTTAAAAACATTTGGAATAAAAAGAGTATTTCCTTCTACTTTTACTCCTGAAGAAAGCGCCATATTTGTAACACCCATTTTGTAATCATGGTCAGCATCTTTTATTCCACCCTCAACAGCATTCATATGTATTGCTTGATTAAATGTGAGAATAAAAATGATCCATGTTAGTATTGTTGGTTGACCAAATGAAAGAGCACCAAATAAGAATACAAAAGACATTGATATTGAAACAAGAAAATCAGAGCCGACAATTTTTTTACCATATAAATCATAAACACTCCCAAGAATTCCAGCAAGGATAATGCATAGAATTGCACTGAACTTGTGATTATCGATTGGTTTTTCAAAATACAGAATTGAGATAAGTAAGAATGTCAATAAAATGAGAAGAATTGCTATCATTAATGCTGATCTTTTTGAAACATCTCCGCTAACAAGTGGCTTTTTCTTTAAATCATCAACAAGATTATCAAGTTCAACATCGGCATAGTCGTTTAGTAAAAAACCAAAAACCGCTGAAAAAGAGCCGACTAAAAAAACAATACATAGATCGAATAAATCATACACACCGACAGTTAATGCACCAATTAATGCAGTGGTTCCAAGTGCACCGATACCAGGGAGCCGAAGGAGTTTAGCGTACGCAGCAACTTTACTCATGGAGGTGTGTTAAAGTATGACTATATTTGAGCTTTTCTACTGCGTATGTCTTCTGATTAATAAAATATCTCAAGGAAAATAAAAATTTGGAAGACGATGATCATGACGCGGGTTCCAATTCGTTCGTAGCGTTCAAATGACTTCCATATCTTTTTTTCATCATCGGTTTGTATGACAACTTTGTAGGTCAATGCCCAGGTGATGATCAATGACGCTGCTAAAATACCACCACCAATGAGGTACACTATCCCAAAGACTTGCGGCATGTGGATGCCTGCCCAATCCCAAGCAGATAAGGGAAAGATGGGGATGAACAACAAGTAAAAAAGTAACGCGATCTGCATAGATCGTCGCCGTCCATGCCGTATGGGAGTTGTCTTGAAACCCGCTTTAAGGTCACCGACTAAATCACCAGCACACACCATGATTTCTCTACCGGTCTCTTGGAAGAAAATGGCCAAGGCCAGGGGTAACATCAAGAGAGGTTGATCAGGAAACACCGCGATTCCTCCCCAGTAGGGGATTGCTCCAACACCAAATGCGACTGCCATATGTCCGACAAGTCCATGGTGCTTTCCGTAGTAATTATAATACAATCCGATGAGCACCAGCAGAAGAGTAAGGATGCCACATTGCCAGTTCAACGCACCTTTATCCGGATAATTGACAAAGGTTCCTAGGAAAATTGATCCAAGCATCAGGGCAATACCTAGGTAGTACACCGTTTTTTCTTTGAGGATTCCTGCAGGCACCGGTTTTTTTGGCCGGTTAATCTTATCTGATTCTAGATCAGTGATGTCATTATGAAACATCGTACCGGTTGAAAGAAACGCAGGGGCGAATATGACTAAGAGGATTTGGAAAAGTGATAATGGTTCTTGTTTATAGATTGCACAATTTAAGGCACTCACCAGTGCCCCAAAGCAGCAGAGAAACAAAATCGGAGGACGAATCATTCGTATCCATGCGACGGTCAATGTCCCTAAACCCATAACCCCAATAATAAAGATTTCCTTTATTACCTTAATGGTTTCCTCTTAGGGAAACCGACATCATAATTTCTTATGACAACCCAACAAATTCAAAAAATTTAACGATGAGTCCTTGAACGACAAAGATAACAGCACCGGTAATCGCAAGCGACGAAATGGAAAGGAGTATTTTTCTATTTTCTGAGAATTTCGATCGTTCGATAAGTAATGTAGCTATTGACATAAAGAAGATGAGGACAAACCACCCAATAAAATTGAGAATTGGTACATTGAAAAATTTGATTCCTGTGAGAGATTCTTCCCAAATCCACCAATTGTTATAATGAGCGATAGGATCCTCAAGTGCATCGAGGCAGACACCGAATACTCCGGCTGCGAATGAGATGAAAACAATCTGAAGGGAATTCTGTTTTTGGTACACCTTTGAAATACAGTATTTGCCAAGGTTCATGAATAAAAAGAGGTTGACACTCCATGCCAATATAATGATTAATGGGACAGCACCGCCAACGACGGATAGATAAAAGATGTATCCTGAATAATAATATCTGCCTCCTGCGACTCCTGCTGACTCTATGATGAGAGTTGCGATGATGATCGGTAAAAAGTACACCAGTGTCATCTTTGTCCCATATTTTTTATACGAATAGAAGACGAGAAACATCCAAGCAATGGCGATTACGGCAATAAATGGGGCAAGCAGTTGTGTATTTTCCCCAAAATTTTGGTGAATTTCAATGAAAGACATGAAGTTATGACCCCTTTGATTTGCTTGTCCTCTGTTCAAGAAGAATCGACACAACAAGAGGAATTGCTGCAATGACTGCACCGACGAGTGTCGGAACGAAGAAGGAGGATGCTAACCCGATGATGATAATCGCTATCCAGATGAACAGATATACGAGCGTATAGATGTTACATCGCATCTTTAACACCGTGACATACTCTGGTTCGACATCCTTGAATTTCTGAGTAGTCTGTTGTTTGGGGAGAAACAACAAAATAATCGTGGCAACCACGCCTGTCATACCGATCGGGAGGAATAAAAAGATGTTCTCTAGGATGAATTGTACAATTGTTTTCTCCATATCGTTCTAAATATGATGTTAACCTCCTTTCTTTTAATAATGTTTTTATGCGGTGTTCCCTCGATTTCTACCTCGTCGCCTCATTTTAAAAAGCAAGACATATTCTTATTAATATCTTTGTCTATGTTGACGCTGCATGATTATTACAAAACAAAAAAATTTTCCTAAAATTCTTTCTTGTATCGGTTCCAAGCCAGTGTTTCTGATTGGATGCAATCAATGTGCAACCATCTGCCATACCGGTGGAAAAGATGAAGTGTTAGCTGTAAAGCAGGCACTTGAAACAAAACAAGTCCCTGTAACTGGTTGGGCAATCCTTGACCCTGCGTGTCATCTGTTAAACGATAAGCGGATGTTAAAAGACCATGCGGAGGCGTTGCATAACGCAGAAAAAATCCTTGTACTGGCCTGTGGAAATGGTGTGCAGGCAATCGCAGAGATAAACCCAGAAAAGGAAGTGATCGCGGGAACGGACACCTTGTTTCTAGGAGAGATCTCCCATCTTAATGAATTTCACAAACGATGCGTGTTGTGCGGTGAATGTCTCTTGGATCTCTTTGGGGGTCTCTGCCCTGTCTCTCAATGTCCGAAATCGATGCTCAATGGGCCTTGTGGTGGCGCGTTTCAAGGGAACTGTGAGGTGAGTCCACAAATACAATGCGTCTGGGTTCGTATCATAGAGGAATTAAAAAAACGAGGAACCTTGCAAGCCTTATCCATCATTCAACAGCCAAAGGATTGGTCGAAATCTGGTGAAATGAACAGGAGAATCTAACGTGGACTATCGCAGTAATTTAGAAAAGTGCCTCGCTGAGGGACGGTTTGTTGTGACTGCTGAAATCGGACCGCCAAAAGGTTCTGATGCTTTGAAGATTCGTGACAAAGCGCTGCTGCTGGAAGGATACGCAGATGCGTTCAACATCACCGATAATCAGACTGCAGTTGTCCGCATGTCCAGTCTTGCAGGGTCGGTGATCCTCCTTCAAATGGAGCTGGAACCGATTATGCAGATGACGTGTCGGGATAGAAATCGTATCGGTCTGCAAAGCGATCTGCTCGGTGCCACTGCTCTTGGTGTCCGGAACGTCCTCTGTCTGACCGGTGACCATCAATCGTTTGGCAATCATCCAGCTGCAAAAGGTGTGTTTGACCTCGATTCCATTCAACTTCTTCAAGTCATCAAAAATATGCGAGATGCAGGAATCTTTCAGAGCGGCGACCCGTTACGCGCTGCACGACCCTGCGTGTTTCTTGGTGCTGCGGCAAACCCCTATGCAGATCCCTACGAAATTCAGGTTGAGCGGTTAGGAAAAAAAATCGATGCTGGAGCAGAATTTATTCAAACGCAGAGTGTTTACAATATTGAGAAGTTCTCACGATGGATCGACGAGGTTCGATCCCACGGCCTTGATAAAAAGGTACATATCCTTGCTGGAGTTACCCCCCTGAAATCTGTCAAGATGGCAGAGCGGATGAAATTTCATGTTCCCGGGACGGACGTTCCTGATACGATGTATGAACGAATCAAACATGTCTCCGATCCCGCAAAAGAAGGATATCAGATTGCTCTGGACACAATCCAGGAATTAAAACAACTCCAGGGAATCCATGGGATCCATATCACTGCCTTGTTTTGGGAGGAGATCATCCCTGCTCTTGTCAAGGAGTCAGGTCTCCAGATACGAACGTAGTAGTGAATGTTTATTTCTAATAACAATATTAATATATTAAAATTATGATATAATACGATAATTCCTTTGTGCATATCAGTTATCAAGAATCCTGGGGCATTCGAGATATTTTAAAAAAAAAGAGCGTCACCTATGTTTGAACGACTGGGGAGAATCATCGAAAAAAAACCATGGTTTGTAGTCGGTATCATCGTTTTGATAACGATTATTTTTTCCCTTTTTATTCCAACGTTAACGTTTAAAACAAATTTTGAGGATTTTGCCCCAGACAACGAACAAGTACGAGCAAACGGCCGAATTTCGAAATATTTTGGTGGTAGCTCACAAACAATGATTGTTTATATCCAAAAAGAACAAGCCGATAGTATCCTAAGCGTCCAAGCACTCCGTGATCAATACACACTTCAAAAAGAACTCACACAAATGCCAGAAGTCGAAAGCACAATATCTCTTTTCACTTTTCTTGACCCAGTATGTCAAATGGAATTCTATAACTCAGTGGAGAACTGTACTGATGAGCAGCTGAAGACCGCACTAAGTGACCTTCTCAACGAGCCGGCATCTGGAAACATGACCCTCTTCCAAACCGATGACCCAAACGAGCCTATCGATTATCAGCGATCCTTCCTCCGTTCAAGTAGAAGAGCGGTAGACAGTGCGGATATCAAAAACTGCTGCATTTCAAAAGACAATAAAACACTGACCTTTTCCTTCGAAGTCTATTCACTCTTAGGGTTTCCTTCCAAGGTCGCACCACCGTTTTCCAAAGTCAGTATCATGGAATGGTATCTTACTTTTGATAACTTGTTACTCCCTGCTGGATATGATATCGGCTATCAGATTGCCGCCCGAATAGAACCAACCGTTCCACGCTGGGAAGTCGGAAACGGACTGTTGAAAAATATCAAACAGTTCATACAGATAATCAGAAATCACGAGCTGAATTCCTATAAAACAACAGCCTACCTCTGGATTCGTCCTCCAGGCTTAGAGATGTTTTTTCCCCTGCAGCTTCAGACAGGAACGGTTATCATTGATCCTCAGACAAATAGAATAGATGTAAGAGTCTCCCGTACGGAACTCAGTGGGTATGGCATCGCTCTTCAGTACGAATCGTTTGAACTCCCCACGAAATTAACAAATTTCTCTGCAGGGGTTCGCTATTATCAGACGCCTCTGTTCCATCGACCTGGTGGGCATATTGTCATCAACACAAGTTATCTCTTCGATTACCTCCAGCGTCTCCAATCAAAACCCATTCGCAACTTGCTTGCCTCTCGGGTGCTTCAGAAATTTGGTATCGACCTTGATGACTTCTCAAATCTTTCGGAGACGGTTTCAATTACAGGGGTTCTTCCATCGACCGTGTCCCTTGCAAGTATTCAAACGATCTGGACTCAGGCTGATCGAGCACCAGATAGCGGTGTTTCAACAACACTCTATCCTTTGATACCCCAGTTGTTTACTGATTTGCGGGTGAATGCGTTATCATTTATCTCCACAGAATATACTCAGCGGAAAACGTCACATGCGAGTCTATTTATCGTCCAACTGAATCTACAAAGTAGTGATGCAGAGGAACTTTCCAGAGTCAACACCAACATTATCAATAAAATCAATGAACTTGACAGACAGTTTTCCAGTATTTCTATTCAAGCAACCGGTGAAGGCATCATCAGCACTGAGATCACCAATGTCGCAATGGATGCGATGATTATTATTGGACCAGCGATTTTTATCATTATTCTTTGTATCTTATTTATTGCGTTCCGAAAACCATCCTACTTCCTTCTTCCTATCCTCGTGTTTGCTTTTTCTTGTATCTGGCTTTTTGGAACCATGGCCCTCCTGGGGGTCTCTTTTAACATTATCGCAGTTGCTCTTCTCCCGCTCAATATTGGCTTAGGGGTTGAGTATTCGGTGAACCTCCTCTTTAACTATCGGATGGAGATTGACAAAGGACGAACACCGGCAGAGGCAATCCGTCTTTCCATAAAAGACGTTGGTTCAGCGATTTTTTTGGCATGGTTTACTACCTTTGTCGCATTTCTTTCCTTCCTCAGCGCGACACTTCCTCCCGTACGAGACTTTGGTCTTTTCCTTGCGATTGGCATTAGCTATACCTTCATCATCACGATGACATTGCTTGTAGCTCTCCGTTACATTATCGATCGAAAAAAGCCGCTTCGTATTGTGAAACCAAGGAAACAAACTTTATCGATGCCTCTCATAATGAGCAGAATCGCCCACGTCCTTCTTCGTCATCAGAAAAAAGTTCTTCTCGGTACCGTCCTCCTTTGTCTGATTATGGGAACTGCAGTGACACAATTGAAATCAGGATTTAGCATGACCCAATTTATCCCCCAGGATAATCCTGCGCTAAAAATGTATACACAAATAGGTGAGGATTTTCCGTTCTCAAGTCAAGATCAAGAATACATTCTCCTCGAAGGAAATGTCGCGACAGTTCAAACGTTGCAAGGTCTCAGAACTACGCATGAAAAGATGAACGACGATATCTATGTTGCACGGAGATCTGATGGGAGTACAAAAACAGAAAGTATCTTATCCGTCCTCAAACAAGCAGTAGCAAATATCATTCACTGGTTGACATGTTCAATATCGATGAAGCAACAGGCATACCGAGGACGGATGCGGATGTCCAACAGGCGTATGATTACTTATACACCAGTGCTCAATATGAGTTGCAAGTCTCTGGACTGTTGTATAAAGATGGTGACGAGTATACCGCGACCATTCTCCGTGTCTATGTCAATCTTGGCTCAAGTAGCGATGACATGACAAAACAGTTTGAACAGCTCAACAAGGAATTAACTGATGATTTATCTGACTATGGTGATGCCACTTCTCTTATTACCGGTCCTCTGCTGATTACCTTGTCGATACTGAAGAACATGACCGAAAGCCAGATTCTGTCTACCGGGATTTGTTTTGTGTTGGCCGCGATTATGCTTTCTCTGATTTATCGGAACCCGCTGCTTGGATTGATTGCGATGATTCCAGTCACTGTTTCAATTATTTGGGTCCTGGGAAGTATATATTTTATCGGCTATACGTTAAACATTTTAACGATCACCGTCACCAGCATCACCATCGGGGTTGGCATCGATTATGCATGTTACATTACAGAACGATTCCGCTCGGTTGTTGATCGAACAGGGGATATCACCAGAGCGGTTACGGAGACGATCTCCCGGACGGGAAGCGCTGTGCTTATCGCTGCTTTATCCTCGATGTTTGGGTTCGGTGTTCTTGCATTTGCCCCTATTCCTCCCGAGCAACAGTTTGGTATCATCACTGCTCTCACGCTTATCTATGCATTCATCACCTCCATCATGATTCTTCCTTTAGTTCTTGCTCGCTGGGCGAGTTGGAGGAAAAGACGGAAAGGATATATCATCCGACCTGGGCCTCCGCGACCAGGAGACGCTGTTACATCGGATTTGGAGTACACGGGAGAACAGTAAAGTATCTATAGGAATTAATGATAGCAGTGAAAGAAAATATTTGGGGGTTACACGAGTATGGTACAAGAACGTATGAGAAAGATTTTAGTGACAGGCGCTGTCGGGCAAATCGGTTCGGAACTGACAATGCTGCTACGAAAAAAATTTGGAAACGACAACGTGCTAGCGACTGGACGAAAAACAAAACCAAGTGAAACACTCCTCAACTCTGGTCCTTTTGAGTACATCGACATCTGTAAACGAGAAACCATTGAGAAGGTCGTTAACGACTATGATATTGACACTATTTATAATATGGCTGCGATCCTTTCCGCAGTAGGTGAAGAAAAACCTCTTCTGTGTTGGGATGTCAACATCAACGGATTGTACAATTGTTTGGAGGTCGCACGGGAACATTGCATGGTTCGCGTGTTTGTCCCTAGCTCGATTGCTGTGTTTGGTCCTGAAACACCTAGGGATAACACGCCCCAGGAGACGGTTCTGCGACCAAAAACAATGTATGGGGTCACCAAGGTTGCTGGAGAGTTGCTGGGTGACTATTACGTGAAACGATTCAATCTCGACGTCCGGGGGATTCGCTATCCTGGTATCATCAGTAGTGAAACGCTCCCTGGTGGGGGGACGACCGATTATGCGGTAGAAATCTTCTACGAAGCGATTAAGCAGAAGAAATACACCTGTTTCCTACGAGCGGATACCATGCTTCCTATGATGTACATGCCTGATTGTTTAAAGGGAACATTGGATTTGATGGATGCGGACGTGACCAAATTGAAGCACCACTGTGACTTTAATTTCGCTTCCATGAGTTTTTCTGCTGAGGAGCTCGCAAATGAGATTACGCAGCATATCCCTGAGTTCACCTGTGAGTATAAACCGGATTTCCGCCAGGCGATTGCGGATTCATGGCCTCGCTCGATTGATGATAATGCAGCGCGTAAGGAATGGGGCTGGAAACCGAAATATAAACTTGCTGATATGACGAAGGATATGTTGAAAAAACTTGGAAAACGATATGAAGAAGGAAAACTTCTCGTATCGTAACCTCGCGTTTTCTTTTTTCCTTTTTTCTCCATAGAAAGTTTTATGTGCTGTACAATATTCCCATGTTTATTGTGAGGTGACCACTCGGGTCACACCATGAGGATGTTGGGGTACATATGAGAGGAAATATTGATGTGATTCAAGGGTATTTAGGCGCTGATGCTGACAATCTATTGAACCATACCTGTATGAAAATAAAAAAGGAGGCGTTGCATCTTCCCGGACCAGATTTTCTTGATCAAGTGCTCCTTGATTCTGACCGACCGACCCCTGTACTGCGGAACTTACGTTCCATTTTTTCTCATGGCAGGTTAGCCGGAACCGGATATGTTTCGATCTTACCGGTAGATCAAGGGATAGAGCATTCTGCTGCAGCCTCTTTTGCTCCGAACCCCTTATATTTTGACCCGGAGAATATCGTGAAACTCGCGATGCAAGGAGAATGTAATGGCGTGGCGTCAACCCTTGGAGTGCTTGGAGCGGTCTCTCGGAAGTACGCCCATAAGATTCCCTTTATTGTAAAGATTAATCATAATGAGTTGCTCACCTATCCGAATAAGTATGATCAGATCATGTTTGCTGGTGTTGATCAGGCTTGGGAGATGGGTGCTGCTGCGGTTGGGTGTACCATTTATTTTGGTTCGAGTGAATCAACACGGCAGATCCAAGAGGTCAGTCAAGCGTTTCGGTATGCCCATGAACTGGGGATGGCGACGATTCTGTGGTGTTATCTGCGGAATCCGGCGTTTAAGGTGGAGGGGAAGGATTACCATGCTGCCGCGGATCTCACCGGTCAGGCCAATCACCTCGGGGTGACGATTGAAGCGGATATCGTTAAACAGAAACTCCCGGATACGACAGGTGGCTATACCGCTTTGAATAAAGGCGGAGTGAAATATGGGAAGATTTCTGAGAAAGCGTACACGGAGCTGTCTTCAGACCATCCAATTGATCTCACCCGGTATCAGGTCGCTCATTGTTACATGGGACGTGTTGGGCTCATCAATTCTGGAGGCGCATCTGGAAAGGATGATTTCGGCCAGGCGGTCCGAACCGCAGTTATCAATAAACGGGCGGGCGGCACCGGCCTGATCTCTGGGAGAAAAGCGTTCCAGAAGCCGTTGGAGGATGGTGTGAAGCTTCTTCATGCGATACAGGATGTCTATCTCTGCGATGATGTCACGATCGCATAAAGAAATTCTTTTCTTTTTTTAGTAAATCAACACCGCTTTGACGCCTTTGGCATTTCTGATCGTTGTGAGGAGTGATCCTGGTATTTGTTTTTCCGTGATGATGAAGACCTTTGGTTCTTCTGTAAATTCGAAATCATCGACGATGGCTTGTCTGATGCTGATGTTGTTGGAGGCGATGATGGTTGCGACTTCCGCAAGGATGCCTGGCATGCTGGGGTCGACGGGGATGATTTCGATGACGCCCCAGTTCATGTGTGGTGCGACGTCTTTGAGATGACAGGTGGGGGTGAGGTGGGAAAATATTTTGAACAATTCTGGTTCTTTGGTGATGACGTCTCTAGTGGCGGTGACCGCTCGTCTGTCGACTTGGAATGCTCTGGCGATTTTTGAGTCTGCAAGGTCGATTTGACCGCAGCGGAAGGTGTCGTTGTAGATTTGTATACCGTACTCAAGTAGTTTTTGTGCGATTTTTTTCCGTTGAGGGTAGGCGTTGAAGTAGTGTTCAATTTGTTTCCACATAGTACAAAATTGTACGTTGCTTGAGTATAAATATTCTTTGTTTTCGCTTTTTTCCATCCTATAATGTATAAATATATACATTGACGTACAAATTTAGAAAAATTTATATATCCACCAAACGAATAATATCGCCCATGAAACGAACGAAAATCCTCCTTGATGAAAACGACCTTCCAAAAAAATGGTACAACATCCAAGCAGATATCAAAACACCCATCGACCCCCCACTTCATCCACAAACCAGACAACCCATCGGTCCTGATGACCTTAAAGCAATTTTCCCTATGGAACTTATCAAACAGGAAGTCAGCAAAGATCGATACATCTCCATTCCATCGGAGATTAGAGAGATCTATCGCCTCTGGAGACCCTCCCCACTTTATCGTGCCCGACGATTGGAACAAGCACTCAAAACACCAGCAGAAATCTATTACAAATGGGAAGGTGTCAGCCCAGCAGGAAGCCATAAAACGAACTCTGCCGTCGCACAAGCCTTCTACAACAAGAAAGCAGGCATCGAACGCATCGTCACTGAAACCGGAGCCGGACAATGGGGATCCGCCCTTGCGTTCAGCACCCAACTTTTCGGGCTCCAATGCCGAGTTTATATGGTAAAGTGCAGTTACGAACAAAAACCGTACCGACGAATCCTCATGGAGACCTGGGGCGCTGAAGTCTTCCCGAGTCCAACCACACTTACGAATGCTGGGCGAGAAACGCTTAGAAAAGACCCTCACACCTCAGGAAGTCTTGGGATTTCCATCAGTGAAGCAGTCGAGGATGCAACGACCCATGAAAATACGAACTATGCGCTTGGTTCCGTACTCAATCATGTAGTGTTGCATCAGACCGTGATCGGCTTGGAGTTGAAGAAACAGTTCGAACTTATGGACAAATACCCTGATATTCTCTGTGGATGTGTCGGCGGTGGAAGCAATTTTTCTGGAGCAAGCTTCCCTTTCGTACGTGACAAAATCATTGGAAAAAAACCAGACCTGAAAATCATCTCGGTTGAGCCACTCGCCTGCCCATCCCTCACCGCAGGTGAATATCGATACGACTACGGTGATTCTGTTGGTCTCACACCCCTTTTAAAGATGTATACACTCGGTCATGATTTTGTCCCCTCCGCAATACACGCAGGAGGCTTGCGATATCATGGCGATTCACCATTGCATTCAAAACTCACCAAAGAAGGGTACATGGAAGCGCTCGCCTACAATCAACAAGAGGTCTTTGAGGCAGCAATGTTGTTTGCACAAACTGAAGGATTCGTTGTAGCACCGGAATCAGCACACGCGGTACGAGCAGCAATTGATTTTGCAAAGATATACAAGAAGAAAAACGAAAAGAAAATCATTGTATTTAACAACAGTGGTCATGGACATTTCGATCTAGCTGCGTACGACGCGTTCCTGAACCATAAAGTAGTGAACGGTGAATATAAAAAACCCCTAGTAAAGACAACCTAGTCACATCTCTTTTTTTCCCTTTTTTTCTACCTTAAAAAATGTTACACCAATAGGTTTATGTACCACCGTAGTTCTTAATAAAGGGAATTTGATATCCCCCTCTAACTGCAGGATTTCTTAGGTATGAAATTATGAAGGAATTAGACATTTCCAAATTACGACACGGAACTGACCTCGTTAAAAAAGGATTTGCTAAGATGCAGAAAGGCGGTGTCATCATGGATGTCACCACTGCAGAACAGGCAAAGATAGCGGAGAAAAGTGGTGCAGTTGCAGTGATGGCTCTTGAGAGAGTCCCTGCTGATATCCGTGCCCATGGTGGTGTCGCGCGTATGGCAGATCCTACCATTATTAAAGAGATCATCAACACGGTTAGTATTCCTGTGATGGCAAAGGCACGGATCGGGCATTTCGTTGAGGCACAAGCGTTAGAAGCACTTGGCGTGGATATGATCGATGAATCCGAAGTACTCACCCCTGCTGATCCATTTTACCATATCGATAAACGAACCTTTACCATCCCCTTTGTATGTGGCTGTCGAAACCTCGGTGAGGCAACCCGCCGCATCTGGGAAGGCGCAGCAATGATACGAACCAAAGGAGAAGCAGGGACTGGAAATATCATCGAGGCAGTTCGACATCAGCGCATGGTTACCAGCATGATTCGCACTCTGAAAATCATGCCTCCAGCAAAAATACACAAAGTAGCCCAGGAATATTGTCAGAGTTATGTCACCTCGTTTCAAACATTAACCAATCAAACCGTTGATGACAAGACTGTCCTGTTCGGCTCATCAACCTATGGTGCCCTGAAAAAAGGACTCTACGACATCTTAAAAGAAATTAAGCAGCTACAACGACTCCCGGTCGTTAATTTCGCAGCTGGTGGAGTTGCGACCCCAGCAGACGCCGCGATGATGATGCAGCTCGGTAGTGACGGTGTTTTTGTTGGATCAGGGATTTTCAAATCGAAGAATCCTGAAAAACGCGCGAAGGCTATTGTTGAGGCTGTCGCGCATTTTGATGAACCAGAAACGATCGCACTCGTCAGCAAAAACCTCGGCGAGGCTATGCTAGGTATCGAGATTGGGACGATTCCAAAAGATCAACTTCTACAGGAAAGAGGCTGGTAGGAATAGTTATCATCGGGGTGTTATCCCTTCAGGGAGCGGTTTCTGAGCATCTTGCTTCCATGAACCGTGTTTTTCAAGACGGGAAAAAAAAGGGTCAAGCGATTATCGTACGACAACCGCGTGATATCGATGCGTGCGATGCCTTAATACTCCCCGGTGGGGAAAGTACGACCATCTCTCGTATTTTAAATAATTCAGGCATGTACAGTGTCATCCGTGAACGGATGAACCACCATGACATCGCAATCATGGGTACCTGCGCAGGTTGTGTGTTGCTTGCAAAAGAACTGACGGATGCCTCATCCGATGTCAGACTGTTAGAAGCGATGGATATGCAAGTCGAACGCAATGCGTATGGACGACAAAAAGAATCTTTTGAGCAGTCATTGCAGATTAAGGGATTTTCCGTTCCATATCATGCGGTGTTCATCCGCGCACCAGTGATTACAAAAACATGGGGCGACTGCGAAATACTTGCAACCGCTGGAAAAGAAATAGTCATGGCCAGGCAAGACAAGTACCTGGCACTCTCGTTTCATCCTGAGCTGACTGATGATCTCAGGATCCATCGATTTTTTTTAGAGATGTCCTAACTACGCTTTCATGATTGCGAGCAGGAAGATTCCCAGAGCTATCAATGCTCCGACCACAGCACCGATGACTGCGACAATCCCGTTAACTACCGTCCCTGTAAAATTTAACAGGTCCATTGGTGTACCCATGAAGCTTAACAGATTCGCTCCCCAGAGGAAGATGACTCCAACGATCAGTCCGATTATGATTAAAATCGCTCCAACTGCTCTGCTTTTTCCTGAGCCGAAATAAGCGGTAAAAATTCCTGCGATTATACTTGCTATTGCAAACACCAGCGTCATCATGCTTAGAAAATATTGTACTAATCCTTCCATATTTTTTTCACTCCTTAAAACTTCGTTCCCGTTAACGTTTTCGTATCAATTACTCCTTCGATAGTCCTTATTTTGTTAACCACAATGTCTCCGAGGCTTTCG